>WYBB01000254.1 GCA_011526585.1 Deltaproteobacteria bacterium | reverse complement strand
TCTCGACCATGTGCTGGCCGGGGTAGGCGTTGTAGCTCACGAAGGCGACGCCGTGCGGGGCGAGGTGGCGGCCGATGAAGGCGAGGATGGCGTCCTGGGTGGCGGCGTCGACCCAGGCGAAGACGCCGTGGCAGATGATGTAGTCGAAGGGGCCGAGCGCGGCCGGGACCTCGCGGAAGTCGCCGTGCATGAAGGTGACGTTGGCGATGCCGGCGGCGGCGGCGGCCTTCTGCGCCTTGTCGATCTGCACCTCCGAGAGGTCGACGCCGAAGAAGCGCGAGCCGGGCGCGCTGGCGGCCATCGGCAGGAGGTTGCCGCCGACGGCGCAGCCGATCTCGAGCACGGTGCAGGCGTCAGGCGAGGCGCACGCGAGCCCGAAGAGGCGACCGAACATGCCGAGGTGATCCGGGTGCGTCGCCCAGAAGGCGTAGTCCGGATAGGGCATGTGGTCGTACGTGCGCGCGATGGCCTCGTTCATGGGCCGAGACGCTATCACCGCGCGCTCGGGCCGGATAGTCGGCGACCGGGCGGACCGGCGACCGGGCGCGGATCGGGTGGGCTCAGGTCGTGAGGAGCTCGGCGGCGGCCTCGACCGTCATCGCGCCGGTGCGCACGGCGGCCTCGACGCGCGCGAGCTCCGGGTGGCGGTGCACGCGCTCGCGCAGGCGCTCGTCGACGAGGGTCCAGAGCCAGCGCACCGCCTGCTCGGCGCGCAGGGTGGCGAGGCGGCCGTCGGCGACGAGCGCGTCGTGGTGGCGCGCGATCGCCTGCCATGCGGCGGCGAGCGGCTCGGGTGGCGCGCTCGGCAGGGCCGAGACCGTCATCACCGACGGCGCGTGGGCGGCGCCGTGGAGGAGGCGGAGCGCGAGGCGGAGCTGGGAGGCGGCGCCGAGCGCGGGCTGCACGTTGGCGCCGTCGGCCTTGGTGACGAGCACGAGATCGGCGAGCTCCATGACGCCGCGCTTGATCCCCTGCAGCTCGTCGCCGGCGCCGGCGAGCGCGAGCAGGACGAAGGTGTCGGTGAGCTGGCGCACGGCGGTCTCGGACTGGCCGACGCCGACGGTCTCGACGATGACGACGTCGAAGCCGGCGGCCTCGAGCACGAGGATCGCCTCGCGCGTGCGCGCGGCGATCCCGCCGAGGGTGCGGCCGGCCGGCGAGGGGCGGATGAAGGCGCGCGGATCGTGGGCGAGGCGGGCCATGCGCGTCTTGTCGCCGAGGATCGAGCCGCCCGAGCGCTCGGAGCTCGGGTCGACGGCGAGCACGGCGACGCGGTGGCCGAGCGCGACGAGGTGCACGCCGAGGGCGTCGATGAAGGTCGACTTGCCGACGCCGGGCGCGCCGGTGATGCCGACGCGGCGCGCGGCGACGCGGGGCAGGCGGGCGATGAGCTCGGCGGCGAGCGTGCGGTGGGCGGGCAGCTTGGACTCGACCAGGGTGAGCGCGCGGCCGATGAGCGCGCGATCGCCGCGGGTGATGCCGGCGAGGAGGTCGTCGACCGAAGGGAAGGGGCGCGCCACCGGGTGGGCTCAGGTCGCGCCGGCGGTGGCGGCGAGGGTGCGCACGAGCGCGAGCGCGGCGTCGGCGATCACGGTGCCCGGGCCGAAGATGGCGGCGGCGCCGGCCTCGCGCAGGGCGGCGTGATCCTGGGGCGGCACCACGCCGCCGACGACGATGAGGATGTCGTCGCGACCGCGCGCGGCGAGCTCGCGGCGGAGCTCGGGCACAAGGGTCAGGTGGCCGGCGGCGAGCGAGGAGACGCCGACGAGGTGAACGTCGTTTTCGACGGCTTGCTGGGCGGTCTCGGCCGGGGTCTGGAAGAGCGGGCCGACGTCGACGTCGAAGCCGAGGTCGGCGAGCGCGGTGGCGATCACCTTCTGGCCGCGGTCGTGACCGTCCTGGCCCATCTTGGCGACGAGGATGCGCGGGCGGCGGCCGGTCGTCGCTTCGAATGATTCGATTTCTTTGGATATCTGGGCGACGGCGGCGGTGGCTTCGGGGGTCTGCAAGCTGCCTCCATAGACGCCGCGGATGGTGCGCGTCTCGGCCTGGTGGCGCCCGAAGACCTGCTCGAGCGCGAGGCTCATCTCGCCGACGGTCGCCTTGGCACGCGCGGCCTCGACCGCGAGCGCGAGGAGGTTGTCGCCGTGGGCGGCGCCGTGGCCGAGCGCGGCGAGCGCGGCCTCGACGCGGGCGGGATCGCGTTCTGCGCGCAGGCGCTCGAGCTTGTCGATCTGCGCCTGGCGCACGGCGGCGTTGTCGACCTTGAGCACGTCGAGGGTCGGCTCGTCGGTGACGGTCCAACGGTTGACGCCGACGACGATGCGCGTGCCGGAGTCGATGCCGGCCTGCGTGCGCGCGGCGGCCTCCTCGATGCGCAGCTTGGGGAGGCCCGCTTCGATGGCGCGCGTCATGCCGCCGAGCGCCTCGACCTCGGCGATGTGGGCGCGGGCGCGCTCGGCGAGCGCCTGGGTGAGCGCCTCGACGTAGTAGCTGCCGCCGAAGGGGTCGACGGTGCGGGTGAGGTCGGTCGCCTCCTGCAAGAAGAGCTGGGTGTCGCGCGCGACCTTGGCCGAGGCGTCGGTCGGTAGCGCCAGCGCCTCGTCGTAGCTGTTGGTGTGCAGGCTCTGCGTTCCGCCGAGGGTGGCGGCGAGCGCCTCGAAGGTGGTGCGCGCGACGTTGTTCATCGGGTCCTGCGCCGTCAGCGACCAGCCAGAGGTCTGACAGTGCGTGCGCAGGCAGAGGGACTTGTCGGAGGTCGGCGAGAGCGGCGCGACGAGCTCGGCCCAGAGCATGCGCGCGGCGCGCAGCTTGGCGATCTCCATGAAGACGTTCATGCCGATGGCGAAGAAGAACGACAGGCGCGGCGCGAAGTCGTCGATCGCCAGGCCGGCGGCGATCCCGGTGCGGATGTACTCGAGGCCGTCGGCGAGCGTGTAGGCGAGCTCGAGGTCGGCGGTCGCCCCGGCCTCCTGCATGTGGTAGCCGGAGATCGAGATCGAGTTGAAGCGCGGCATGTGCGCCGAGGTGTAGGCGAAGATGTCGGAGACGATGCGCAGGCTCGGTGCGGGCGGATAGATGTAGGTGTTCCGCACCATGAACTCTTTGAGGATGTCGTTCTGGATCGTGCCGGTGAGCCTGGCGGCGGGCACGCCTTGCTCCTCGGCGGCGACGATGTAGAGCGCCATCACCGGGAGCACGGCGCCGTTCATCGTCATCGAGACCGACATGCGATCGAGCGGGATCCCCTCGAAGAGGGTGCGCATGTCGTAGATCGAGTCGATGGCCACGCCGGCCATGCCGACGTCGCCGGCGACGCGCGGGTGATCGGAGTCGTAGCCGCGATGGGTCGCGAGGTCGAAGGCGACCGAGAGCCCCTTCTGCCCGGCGGCGAGGTTCTTGCGGTAGAAGGCGTTGGACGCCTCGGCGGTGGAGAAGCCCGCGTACTGGCGGATCGTCCAGGGCTGGCTCGCGTACATCGTCGCGTAGGGGCCGCGGGTGAACGGCGGCTCGCCGGGCGCGCCGGGGTCGAGGTCGTTGGGGGGCGCGACGCGCTGGATCGCGATGCCTTCGGGCGTTTGCCAGGCGGGCTCGGCGGCGCGCCCGTCGAGCGCGGCCGGGGCAGGGGGCGAAAACGGGGTGGCGGCGAGCTCGGCGACGCTGGACCAGGCGGCGTGACAGAGGGCGTCGGTGAGGGACTCGAGCGCGTAGCTGCCGGCGGCGGGGTCGGCGACCTCGGCGAGGTGACTCTCGTGGAGCGCGAGGCGCGCGGCGTTGTCGGCGAGGCGTCGGGCGTCGGGGTGTGAGTTGCTCGCGCGCGGCGTGACGGTGTCGGCGCCGCCGACGACGGCGGCGAAGACCATCGTCGAGAGCGCGATCAGATCGTCGCCGAGGGAGGCGTCGGCGGAGTGCGAGCTCGGCGCGTCGCAGAGGGCGTGCAGGGTGAGCGGCGCGGCGGCGCCGGCGTGGAGCTCACACAGGCGCGCGTGCAGGCGGCGGAGCGCGCGCAGCTTGGCGATCTCGGTGAGGAAGCGTGGGCCGATCGGAACCGCGATCGACGTGGGCGCGCCGGCTTGCACGCGCGGGGCGAGCGCGGTCAGCGCGTGGGCAAGCTGGGACTCGGGCGGCTCGGCGGCGCGTGTGGTGAGGTCGATGGTCGGGCTCGCGGGTAGGGGCGCGAGCTCGGTGCGCGCGGCGGCGACGTGACCGGGCGAGGTGGCGCGGGTGTAGAGCGGGGCGAGCGTCGTCGGGTGTGGGGGCGGTGCGGGATCCATCGCGCCGTCTTAGCACGCCGCTCGGGGGGGCCGCGACCGATCGTCAACGATCCTGGTCTTCGCGCTTGCGCGTGATGTGCGGGATGCGCGGCACCAGGACCGAGAACGCGGTGGCGATGGCGGCGATGACGTACCAGCCGAAGCCGATGGCCATGCCGATGGCGGCGGCGAACCAGATGCTCGAGGCGGTGGTCACGTTGAGCAGGCGGCCGTTGTCCTTGAGGATGATGCCGGCGCCGAGGAAGCCGATGCCCGAGACGATCTGGGCGGCGATGCGCGCGGGATCGCCGCGGCTCAGGATCGTCGAGAGCATGCTGAAGAGCATGGCGCCGGCGATGACGAAGCTGTGGGTGGAGATCCCGGCGGGCTTGTGGCGGCTCTCGCGCTCGGCGCCGATCAGGAAGCCGGCGAGCAGGGAGGCGCCGAGCTTGATCAGGAAGGGGATCTCGTAGCCGGTGAGGATCGACTCGGGCGGCAGGACGGAGGTGGCGGGATCGGTCATCGTGTCCGTGGCGTGGGCTGGGGTCAGCGGCGGCGAAGGAAGCGGAGGTCGAGCGACCAGGGGCCGGCGCCGCGGAGCGCGATATAGAGGAAGAGGAAGCAGTAGACCACCGCCAACTCGCCGCGGTTGACGATCGGAAGGAAGTGCCAGTCCGCGAAGACGAGCTTCCAGTGGAACTGGAAGTAGGCGACGGCCATGGTGCCCGAGGCGATGAGCGCGGCCGGGCGCGTGAAGAGGCCGAGCGCGATGAGGGCGCCGCCGACGACCTCGATCAGGCCGCCGAACCAGAGCTGCGAGCCGACCTCGGGCGAGGCCTTGGTCGTGACCCAGCCGAAGAGCTTCTGGGCGCCGTGGAAGAAGAAGAGCACGCCGGCGACGATGCGCAGGAGCGCGTACGCGAATGGGGTGAGGCGTTCGAGCTGGGGGTCGAGTCGGGTCATCGTCATCGGGCGCGGCGTTGGCACGGTGGTCGCCGAGGTGGCGGCACTCGCACGACGCGCGTGGTCGGACAACGGCGATCCGGGGCGCGGCGTTCAACACGTGATGGAAAAGGTAACCGCGCCGTGTTAGCTGGTGCGCGATGAGCGAAGGGTCTCAGCCGGCTACGCCGGCGCCGCCGGAAGATGGAGTGCGCGGCGAGAGCGTGCGCGTCGTGTTCGTGCTCGCGGCGGCGGTGGTGCTCGTCGCGTTCGCGCTGGCCCAGGTCGTCAGCGGTGCGCGCGGCTCGGGACCCGAGGCACAGGCCAAGAAGCTCATGCCGATCATTCGCGCGGAGGTCGTCGACCGACCGCTGAGCGAGGCGCAGCTGCGTTGGCCGCTCGAGACCGGCGACGGGCGCACGCTGACGCTGGCGCAGTTGCCGCGTGACCAGTTGATCTTCTTGAACTTCTGGGCGACGTGGTGCCCGCCGTGCCGCGAGGAGCTGCCGAGCATGTTCCGGCTCAGGCAGGAGATGGGCGATCGCCGCTTCATGATGGTCGCGGTGAGCTACGACGAGGCGTGGTCGGACATCCGTGACTTCTTCCAGCGCTGGGTCGGGCGCACGCCGTCGGAGACGATGATGCTCCTGCTCAAGGATCCGATCCTCGAGGAGGGCCTGACCCTGCGCGAGACCTTCGGCACGCGCGAGCTGCCCGACAGCTACGTGATCTACGACCAGCGCGTGATCGCGCGCTTCGTCAACGCGCGCAACTGGATCGACCCGACGATCGTCGAGTACTTCTCGAAGCTCGCGCCGCCGATCCCCGAGATCGCCGACGACGAGTCGGCGCCGTGAGCGAGCCGACGCCGGAGGCGACGAGCGCGCCCGCATCGCTGGAGCCGCCGACCGGCAAGCGCGCGGTGCGCGGGCCGACCCTGTTCGTGTTGGGGCTGGTGATCGCGGTGGCGCTGGCGGCGATCGTCAGGACCTGCGTCGGGGGCGTCTGAGGCGATGGTGAGCGAGTTCGCGCTGAGCTGTCGGCAGCTCGTCAAGCGTTACCCCGACGTGCTCGCGGTGGCGGGGATCGATCTCGAGGTGCGCGCCGGCGAGTGCATGGCGGTGCTCGGGCCCAACGGCGCCGGCAAGACGACGACGGTCGAGATGATCGAGGGGCTGACCGAGCCGAGCGCGGGCGAGATCGAGGTCTTCGGGCACGTGTGGGGGCGCTCGGACAAGGACGACCGGGCGATTCGCGCGGCGATCGGCGTGCAGCTCCAGGAGACGCACTTCCAGGAGAAGCTGAGCGTGCTCGAGACGATTGAGCTCTTCGCGGCGTTCTACGAGACATCCAAGCGCGCGAGCGAGCTGATGGCGCTGGTCGCGCTCGAGGCGAAGGCCAGCGCACGCGTCGGCAAGCTCTCGGGCGGGCAGAAGCAGCGGCTGGCGCTGGCGTGCGCGCTGGTGGGAGCGCCGCGCCTCTTGTGCCTGGACGAGCCGACGACCGGCCTCGACCCGCAGTCGCGGCGGCAGATCTGGGAGATCGTCGAGCGCTTCAAGGCAGGCGGCGGGACGGTGCTCCTGACGACCCACTACATGGAGGAGGCGGCGCGCCTGGCCGACCGCGTGGCGATCATGGACCACGGGCGCATCATCGCGCTGGACACGCCCGCTGCGCTCATCGCTTCGCTCGGGGCCGAGGACATCGTCGAGGTGCTCGCGGATCGGCCGCTCGCGCTCGAGCGTCTGCAGGCGCTGCCCGCGGTCGGCGAGGTGCGCGTCGAGGCGCGCGAGGACGGCGGCGTGCGCGTGCGCCTCTCGGTGCAGGAGATCGGGCGCGCGCTGCCGGCGCTGCTCGCGCTGGCGGCCGAGCACGAGGCGCGCCTCGAGGGGCTGGTCACGCACCGCGCGACGCTCGAGGACGTCTTCGTGCATCACACCGGCCGAGGGCTGCGCGATGACTGAGGGCGGGCGATCGGCACGCGGGGGGAGCCCGCTCGGCGCGCTGGTCATGGCGCGGATCCGGATCTTCGTGCGCGAGCCGGCGGCGCTCTTCTGGGTCTTCGCGTTCCCGGTGATCCTGGCGATCGCGCTCGGCACGGCCTTTCGCGATCAGCCGCCCGAGCCGCCGCGCGTCGGGGTGGCGAGCGACGGTCCGGCGCTGGCGGAGCGCGATCGCGAGAGCCTGGCGGCCGGCGGTGTGGTGATCGAGGAGGCGCCGCGGGCGGTCCTCGACGCCAAGCTCGACAAGGGCGGCATCGACCTCATCGTCGATCCCGGCGCCGCCGCCGGCGAGGCGCTCGTCTATCGCTTCGACCCGCAGCGCCCGGAGGCGCGCCTGGCGCGGCTCGTCGTCGACGATGCGATCCAGCGCGGGCGCGGGCGGCAGGACGTGCTCGCGTTCCGCGAGGCGACCGAGATGCCGCGCGGCGGGCGCTACATCGACTTCCTCCTGCCCGGTCTCATCGCGATGAACCTCATGGGCTCCGCGCTCTGGGGGGTCGGCTACGGCATGGTGCAGGAGCGCAGCAAGAAGCTCATGCGGCGCTTCGCGACCACGCCGCTGACGAAGACGAGCTTCCTCATGAGCTACGTGCTCTCGCGTCTGGTCTTCCTGGCGGTCGAGGTCGCGTTCCTCGTCGCCGTCGGCGCGCTCGCCTTCGACGTGCAGGTGCAGGGATCGGTGGCGCTCGTCTTCGTGGTCGCGCTGCTCGGCGTGCTCTCGTTCACGGGCTTCGCCGTCCTGTGCGCGGCGCGCACCGCCAGCGTCGAGGTCGTCTCGGGCTTCATCAACGCGCTGACCCTGCCGATGTGGCTCGTGTCCGGGACCTTCTTCTCGTACGAGCGCTTCCCCGAGGTGATCCAGCCGGTGATCCAGGCGCTGCCGCTGACGGCGCTCAACGATGCGCTGCGCGCGGTGATCAACGACGGCGCCGGGCTCGTGGCCATCCTGCCCGAGCTCGGCGTGCTCGCCGGCTGGGGCGTGTTCGCGTTCCTGCTCGGGGTGCGTCTGTTCCGCTGGCGGTAGCGCGGGCGGCCACGAGGGCCGCCCCTACGACGGGCGAGCAGATGGCGGTAGCGCGGGCGGCCACGAGGGCCGCCCCTTCCATGATGCGTCTCCTGTCAACACGTGATTGGCGATGCCGACCCGAGCCTGCCTCGATAGGAGTCCGGTCCTCGTTCCGCGCTGCTGCGCGACCTTCCATCC
>WYBB01000253.1 GCA_011526585.1 Deltaproteobacteria bacterium | reverse complement strand
CGACGACGTCTGCGACACCGCCGGCCTGTGCATGGGCGAGGCGGTCGTCTGCGGTGACGGCGAGGTCTGCGGCGACGACGGCACCTGCCGGCTCACCCACTGCACGACCTGCGCCGAGGATGGTGAGTGCGGCGCCAACAGCACCTGCGTCGCGCTCGAGGCCGGCAACCGCTGCCTCGTCACCTGCGAGACCGATCTCGACTGCGCGCTCAACCAGACCTGCGCCGCCACCGAGGACGGCGCCATGCACTGCTTCGATCTCAACGGCACCTGCGCCGCCCCGGTGGTCAACCCCGAAGAGGATCCGGAGGTCGTCGAGCCGAGCCCCGAGATCGCCGAGCCCGAGCCCGAGCCCGAAGAGGTCGAGCCCGAGCCCGAGCCCGAGGAGGTCGAGCCGCTGCCCGAGGAGGACGAGCCCGAGCCCGGCCCGGAGCCGGTCGAGACCGTCGAGCCGGTCGAGCCCGCGCCCGACGCCGCGGCCGAGGCCGAGGACGACAAGGTCGTCGCCTCGGGCGGTGGCTGCTCCGGCGGCGGCACGACCACCGGCGCGCTCGCTCTCCTAGTCGGCGCCCTCGCCCTGGCCGGCATGCGCCGGCGCCAGCCGCGCGGACCGTGAGAAGCTGAGATCAGAGACCCGCGACGCGCAAGCCGAGCTTGCGCGCCGCCACCGCCTGCCGCACGTCATAGGTCAAGAGCGCCAGCGTACCGCCGAGCCGCGTCGCGGCCGCGAGGTGCAGCGCGTCCAGCGTCCTCGCCCCGGTCGCCTCGGCGATCTCCGCCGCGCGCTCGCAGGTGAACGCGTCGAGCTCGACGACCGCCATGCGCAGCCAGTCCTCGCCGAACGCGGCCAGCGCCTGTCCGAGCGGCTCTGGGTCGAGGAGTCGCGCCAGGTTGCGCCGCACCTCGATCAGCGTGTGGCGCCCGGTGACCCACTCCGGATCGGCGAGCAGCAGCCGCTCGCAAGCTGCGCTGTCGACCTCCTCGACGTAGCGCTTGAGCAGCGCGCTCGTGTCCACATAGAGCACCTCAGCGGCCTCGGTCCTCTGAGAGCGACGCGGCGACCGACGTCCGCGCCGCCGCGCGCGTCACGCGTCGCGGCGCCTCCGCGCTCGAGGGAGGCGTGATCCACCCCGCGGCGATCCCCGCCTCGAGCGAGGCCACGCCGGGAAGCGGGCCGAGGATCGCCTTGGGGCGTCCCCGGTCGGTGATCCGGATCGTCTCCCCGGCCGCCGCGCGGTCCAGGATCTCCGACAAGCGCTGCTTGAGCTCACGGACGCCGATCTCCATGTGTGCACAATAGGCTTCCGAAGTGGCCACATCAAGCGGCAGGCCCAGTCCCCGAGCCTTCTCCACGACCGCCCCCTACCCACCCGGCCGGCTTGTCACCCACGCCACCCTGTGCTCGCCTGCCAGCATGAGCCGCGCCGTCCTGATCTACGCCCACCCCTACCCCGATCGCTCGCGCGCCAACCGCGCGCTCTACGACGCCGTGCGCACGCTCCCCGGCCTCGACCCCCGCCCGATCTACGACCTCTACCCGGGCTTCGCCATCGACATCGAAGCCGAGCAGGCCGCGCTTACCGCCGCCGACTTCGTGATCTGGCAGCACCCGATCTACTGGTACACCGTGCCCGCGCTGCTCAAGCTCTGGTGGGAGAAGGTCCTCGCCCACGGCTGGGCCTACGGCCACGGCGGCGACGCGCTCGTCGGCAAGCGCTGCCTCTGGGTCGCCACCACCGGCGGCGATCCCGACGCCTACTCCGAGCCGGGCATGCACGCGCACCCGTTCTCCACCTACGAGCCGGTCGTGCGCCAGACCGCGCGCTTCTGCGGCATGGTCTGGGAGACCCCGCTCGTCCTGCACGGCGCCCACCGCGTCTCCGAGCCCGAGCTCTTCGCCTTCGCCGGCACCTACCGCCAGACGGTCATCGACCTCTGCAAGTGCGAGCCCCTGCCGACCGAGGGCCTCGCCCAGGCGATCCCCGAGCCGCGCCCCGCCGCTCCGACCACGACCCCGCCCACCCCGAGCCGCTGACGATGACCTTCACCCACGAAGCGCTCATCTACCTCGCCGTCGCCGTCGTCATGGTGCCGATCGCCAGCCGCCTCGGCCTCGGCTCGGTCCTCGGCTACCTCATCGGCGGCGTGCTCATCGGCCCGCACGCCATCGGCGTCGTCAGCGACGTCGACTCCACCATGCAGCTCGCCGGCTTCGGCGTCGTGCTCATGCTCTTCCTCATCGGCCTCGAGCTCGATCTCCGCCAGCTCTGGTCGATGCGCCGCCAGGTCTTCGGCGGCGGCGCGCTCCAGGTCGGCGCCTGCGCCATCGCGCTCGGCCTCGGCCTCATCGCGCTCGGCCTCCCGCCCGAGGCCTCACTCATCATCGGGATCTCGCTCGCGCTCTCCTCGACCCCGATCGCCATCTCCGCCATGGCCGAGCGCCACCTCGACAAGACCCCGGTCGGCCGCATCGCCCTGACGATCTCGATCTTCCAGGACCTCGTCGCCATCCCGCTCATCGCGCTGGTCCCGGTCTTCGGCCAGCCCAACGCCGCCGGCCAGGGCGGCGGCGGCTTCCTCGCCGCCCTCGAGGCGCTAGGCGCCATCGTCGCCGTCATCGTCGTCGGCCGCTTCCTGACCCGCCCGATCCTGCGCATCATCGCCAAGACCTCGTCGCGCGAGGTCTTCAGCGCCTTCGCCCTCCTGCTCGTCGTCGGCATCGCCGAGCTGATGACCCTCGTTGGCCTCTCCGCCGCGCTCGGCGCCTTCATCGCCGGCGTGCTCCTCGCCACCTCCGAGTACCGCCACGCCCTCGAGTCCGACCTGCAGCCCTTCAAGGGCCTGCTCCTCGGCCTCTTCTTCATCGCCGTCGGCATGTCGATCGATCTGAGCCTCTTCGCCGAGATGCCGCTCATGGTGATCGCGCTCACCCTCGGCCTCGTCATCATCAAGCTCGTCGCCCAGCGCCTCGTCGCCACCACCATCCGCGACGTGCCGGCGTCGCAGCGCTGGCTCTTCTCGCTCCTCATCGTGCAGGGCAGCGAGTTCGCCTTCGTCATCTTCGCCACCGCCCGCGACGCCCAGATCCTGCCCGACCTGTGGGCCGGCCTGCTCACCCTCGCCGTCGCCCTCTCGATGGCCGCGCCGCCGCTCCTGCTCGTCCTGCACCAGCACCTCATCGAGCGCATCCCGACCACCGCCCGCGACTCCGACGTCGAGGACGAAGGAGCCCCGGTCATCATCGCCGGCTTCGGCCGCGTCGGTCAGATCATCGGGCGCCTGCTCTTCGCCTCCGGCATCAAGGCGACCGTGCTCGATCACGACCCCGATCAGATCGAGCTCCTCAAGCGCTTCGGCTTCCGCATCTTCTACGGCGACGCCACCCGCCTCGATCTCCTCGAAGCCGCCGGCGCCCACCGCGCCCGCCTGCTCGTCGTCGCCATCGACGACCGCGACGCCTCCGAGGCCCTCGTCGAGCGCGTGCGCGCGCACTTCCCCAAGCTCCGCATCATCGCCCGCGCCCGCAACGTCGGCCACTACACCGCGCTCCGCAAGAAGGGCGTCGAGGTCGTCGAGCGCGAGACCTTCGAAGGCTCGCTCATGCTCGGGCGCAAGGCCCTCGAAGCGCTGGGCTGCCCGCCCTACGAGGCCCGCGAGCGCGCCGATCGCTTCCGCCACCACAACACCACCATGCTCGAGACGCTGCTGCCGCACTGGGACGACGAGGCCCGCCGCGTCGCCATGGCCAACCAGGCCCGCCGCGCGCTCGAAGAGCAGATGGAAGAGGAGAAGCAGGACCTCGCGCAGCGTGGGATCCAGGGCTGGCACTACGAGCCCGACACGCCCCCGCGCGACACCCCCTGACCCGAGCCGGCGCGCCCTTCCGCGTCGATGCGACCGCCTCATTGACACCATGACGGGCCCGACCTAAACCGCGCCCGCCCATGACACGCAACGCCCTCGCCCTCGCCCTCATCGCGCTCTCCTCCTGCGCCGAGTCCCCCGCTGACCCGGACCGCCCCGCCGACGGCGCCGAAGACGCCTTCCTCCTCGCGGAGAAGGCCGACGGGCTCGCCGCCGACGCCTTCGAAGCCGAAGCGATCCTCGCGCTCGTCAACGACGCCGATCTCGCCACGCTCGACGACGAGGTCGGGCTCGACTCGCGCGCCGCCGAGAACATCGTCGCCCACCGCGACGGCCCGGACGGGCGCCCCGGCACCTCCGACGACGACCCCTTCGACGACCTCGCCGAGCTCGACGCGATCCCCTACGTGGGCCCGACCGCGTTCGCGACGCTCCTGCGCTACGTGCGCGACCACGACCTCGTCGCCCCGCCCTCGCACGACGACGCGGCGTGCCTCCTCATCAGCGAGTACGTCGAGGGCAGCGGCAACTACAACAAGGCGATCGAGGTCCTCAACTGCAGCGGCGCCCCGGTCGAGCTCTCCGAGTACGGCGTGTGCCTCGTGCGCAACGACGACCGCGCCTGCACCTTCACCGCCCCGCTCGGCCAGGGCCTGCTCGCCCCCGGCGCCGTCGTCATCGGCTGCCGCTCCAAGGGCGGCACGTTCAACGATCCACACGTGACCCTGCGCGCCCGCTGCCAGACCGAGCTCGTCGGCGTCGCCACCTGGAACGGCGACGACCGCGTGATGCTCGTGCACCTCGCGACCGGCCAACCCGTCGACATGCTCGGCCGCCCCGGCTACCGCCCGCCGAACTTCCCGTGGGCCGACGTCGTCCTGCGCCGCTGCGCCGCGCGCCCCGTCACCGATCCGAGCGCCTTCTATCGCGAAGAGGACCACTTCACCCGCCACGCCCGCAGCGACTTCACCGACTTCGGCAAGCCGCCCGCGGCGCTGAGCGGCTGCCCGCGCTGACGCGCTCCATGCGCCGCGGGCAGCACGACGTCAGTGCGGGATGCGCATGAGTCCCGCGCCCCGATCCGATCACTCCCCGTCCGCCGCCGTCTCGACCGGCCTGCTCTGGGGTGTCACCGGCGCGGGGATCACCCTGGTCGTCGTCGCCGGTCTCGGCATGCGGTTCACCCGCGACGAGATGCCCGCCGCGCTGGAGACGCACGCCAGCTTCCTGGAGCTGCACGGCCAGGGCGCGGATCTGGTCCTCTGGTCTCCGCTCCTCGTGACGCTGTGGCTCGCGGCGACCGGGCGTCGTCTGCCCGGCGCAGCCGGCTGGGTGGCCGCGGCCGGCGCGCTGATCTGGCTCGCGGGCGCGGTCGCCTGCCTGCCCTGGGGCAGCGACGGCGGCTGGACCTTCTACACTCCGTATGGCGCGTCGAGCGGCTGGTTCGACGAAGTCCAGCGGCGGCTGATCGGGCGCGCGATCGCCCACGCCGGGCTCGGCGTCGCGGCGACCGCGGTCGTGCTGTCACGGCCGCCGTGGCGCTCGATCGCCATCTGGATCCTCGCCATGGTCGGGCTCCTGGGCTGGCTCTGCGCGGTGCTCGAGCTCACCGCGCTGAGCGCGGGCGAGCGCTTCGATCCCGCGCTCGGCGGCGACCCGGTGCGCCTCGTCGAGTGGATCGGCCTCGCCGACCCGGTGCGTTTCGTCGCCAGCGTCGTCTTCCTCGTCTGGCTTCACGTGCGCGCGCTCGTGCTCCGCGCCCGGGCCGAAGAGCGTGGCGCGGAGCTCGTCCTCGCCGGCGGAGCCCTCCTCTTGATGGCGACGGGCGTGGTGATCTTCACGCTGCTCCGATCGATCGCGCGGCTGGACGTGCACCTCCACGACTCGCTCATCGTCGTCTCGCTGCGGCACGCGCTCTTCGCCTGGCCGCTGCTCTTCGCGCTCCCCGTCGCGCTCGGCGCCCGGCGCCCCCTGCGCGGGCGGTTCGGTTGGGGCATCGCCGTCCTGGGCGTCACGGCGGCGGCCCTGTCCGTCGCCCTGGAGCTGAAGCTCGGCACGATGGGCATGCCGCGGCGCTACGCGATCTGGGACGAGGCGTTCGGCGCCACGCAGCTCGGCTACACCGCCGCGACCGTGCTCGCGCTGCTCGCGCTCGTCGGCGTGCTATGTCTTCAGCTCCTTCCGCGCGGACCCGATCGGCGTCACGGCGCCGCATAGGTGAGCCCCGCCGCGCTCGCGGGCGTGTACTTCGTCCTCGACGCCGCACGGGTGTGTCTTGCCGCACGGCCCGGGCGCGCTCCGACCCCGCGAACCTCCCCGCCGGCGCCCTGGTCGGCCCCGAGCGCCTGTCACCCGGCCTCTGCGCCATCTCGTACATCGCTGTAATCGTTCCGCTTTGGTGTTCCGATCATGGCGATCTCGCGCGCGCCGTGGCACCCCTCGGGCATTCAGTGAACGCAGTTCACTTTTCAAGGAGACGCCCCGTGATCGCCACCGCCACCCAGATGATCGCCAAGCTCGTCAAGCCCGCCCCGATGAAGGGCGGCGAGCTCATCTCCCGCATGCTCGCCGCCGAAGGCGTCGACCACGTCTTCGGCATCATCGACGGCACCTACTTCGGGTTGATCTCGACCCTCTCGCACCACGGCATCGCGCTCATCACGCCCCGCCACGAGACCTCGGCGGTGCACATGGCCGGCGCCTATGCGCGCCTGACCGGGCGCCTCGGCGTGTGCATCGCGTCCAACGGCCCGGGCGTCGCCAACGCGCTCTCCGGCGTCGCCGTCGAGGAGGCCGAAGGCAACCGCGTGCTGCTCATCACCAGCTCGCGCCGCGGGCAGATCGCCTACCCCGATCGCGGCGGCGCCTATCAGTACTTCCCGCACGTCGCCGTCACCCGCCCGATGTGCAAATACGCCGAGTGGGTGCCGAGCCTCGACCGCCTGCCCGAGATGTTGCGCGCCGCCCTGCGCGCCGCCTTCACCGGCCGCCCCGGCGTCGTGCACCTCGACGTACCCGAGACCGTCATCAACGCCGACCTGCCCGCCGACCCGGGCCCGCCGCGCACACCCTCGCAGTACCGCAGCCTCGCCCCGCTCGCCCCGCCCGCCGAGCAGCTCGCCGCCGCCGCCGCGCTCGTCGCCGCCGCCGAGCGCCCGCTGATCCACGCCGGCTCTGGCGTCGTGCACGCCCGCGCCCACGCCGCGCTCGAGCGCCTCGCCGCGCTGATCCAAGCCCCGATCACCACGAGCTGGGGCGCGCGCGCTGCCGTCGACGAGCGCCTGCCCGAGGCGCTGCCGATGATCTACACCGAGGCCGTCAAGACCGCGCGCACCGAGGCCGATCTCGTGCTCGTGCTCGGCTCGCGTCTGGGCGAGACCGACTGGTGGGGCAAGGCGCCGTACTGGGCCACGCCCGCCGAGCAGCGCCTGATCCAGGTCGACCTCGACCCGGCGATCCTCGGCCTCAACCGCCCGACCGACCTCGCCATCCAGGCCGACGTCGACGTCTTCATGCGCGCGCTCGCCGACCAGCTCTCGCTCTCTCCCATCCCGCCCGCGCTGGCGAAGACGCGCCGCGCCCAGCTCGGCAAGCTCGCCGCCATGAAGCGCGAGCGCCGCGCCGAGCTCGACCGCAAGCTCGCGCCCCCCGCGACCCAAGCCGCGCACCTCCTGACCTCGGCCGCCATCCCGCCCGCCTGCCAGGCGGTCTTCTCCGACGACGCCATCGTCGTCATCGACGGCGGCAACACCGCCATCTGGGCGAACTTCTATCACGAGGTGCGCCGTCCGCTCTCGCTCCTCGGCACCGCCAAGATGGGCATGCTCGGCGCCGGCGTCTCGCAGGCGCTCGGCGCGAAGGCCGCCTTCCCCGATCGCCCGGTCTACTGCCTCATCGGCGACGGCGCGATGGGCTTTCACCAGCAGGAGATCGAGACCGCCGTGCGCCACCGCCTCGGCGTCACCTGGGTCGTGCTCTGCGATCGGCAGTGGGGCATGGTCAAGATCAACCAGAGCTTCATGCTCAAGCCGGTCAAGACCCTCGTCATGAAGGCGCTCGACGCCGACGAGACGATCAACACCGATCTGTCCGAGACCGCCTTCGACCACCTCGCCCGCGCGATGGGCGCCCACGGCGAGCGCGTCTCGACCGTCGCCGGCCTCACCGCCGCGCTCGAGCGCTGTCGCGACGTCAACGCCACCGGCAAGCCCGCGGTGATCCACTGCGACGTCGATCCGGTCGCGCACATGTGGGCGCCCGACCTCAAGACCTTCAAGGACATGCACCAGGAACCGGCCGGCGCATGAGCGATCCCACCCCGATCCCGATCGTCGCCGCGACGCCGCCGCGCGTGCTCGTCACCGGCGCCGCCGGCTACCTCGGCCGCCTGGTGCTCGACGCGCTCGTCGAAGCGGGCGACGCGGTCGCCGAGATCGTCGCCAGCGACGTCGGCGAGCGCCCGAGCTGGCTCACCGATCCGAAGCTCGCCTACCACCGCCTCGACGTGCGCGACGCGCCCGCGGTCTCGGCGCTCTTCTCGATCGTACGCCCCGACGTCGTCATCCACCTCGCCGCGATCGTCACCCCGCCGCGCGACGCGTCCTGGCGCCTCGCCTGGGACGTCGACGTGCGCGGCACGCGCCACGTGCTCGACGCCGCCGTGCGCGCGGGCACCGCCAAGATCATCGTCACCTCGAGCGGCGCCGCCTACGGCTACCATGCCGACAACCCCGCGGCGCTGACCGAGGACGACGCCCTGCGCGGCAACCAGGTCTTCGCCTACGCGCACCACAAGCGCGTCGTCGAGGGCCTGCTCGCCGAGTACCGCCGCCGCCACCCCGAGCTCGCGCAGCTCGTCCTGCGCGTCGGCACGATCCTCGGCGAGCAGACGAAGAACCAGATCACCGCGATCTTCGAGCGCCCGATCGTGCTCGGCCTCGCGGGCGCGGCCTCGCCGTTCAACTTCGTCCGCGATCGCGACGTCGCCGCGGTCATCGCGCGCGGCGTCACCGACCCCACCTTCTCCGGCACGTTCAACGTCGCCGGCGAAGGCACCATGACGCTCGCCGAGATCGCGCGCGCGCTGGACAAACCCTACCTCGCGCTGCCGGTCGGCGTCGTGCGCGGCGCGCTCGCCGTGCTCTCGCGCCTGGGCGTCGGTCCCTACGGGCCGGAGCAGGTGCTCTTCCTGCAGCACCGCCCCGTGCTCGACGCGCGCCGCCTCACCGCCGCGCTCGGCCACCCGCTCGAGCCGACGCGCGCGGTCTTCGAGCGCTGGAGGCGCGCCCATGCCTGATCCCCACCGCCCGCTCACCGGTCGCGTCGTCGTGATCACCGGCGCCGCGCACGGGATCGGCCGCGCGCTCGCGCTCACCTTCGCGGCACGCGGCGCGCGCATCGCCGCCCTCGACCGCGACCACGCGGGCCTCTCCGAGACCCTCGCGGCGCTCGGCGATCCGGGCGGTCACTGGCATCGCGCGCTCACCGTCGACATCACCGACGACGCGCAGGTGCGCGCCGCGTTCGAGACGATCACCAACGCGCTCGGCGGCGTCGACGTCCTGATCAACAACGCCGGGCTCTCGCACCACAGCCTCGCGCACGAGACCTCGCACGCCGTGCTCGACCAGGTGATGCAGGTCAACTTCCACGGCGCGGTGCGCTGCACGCTCGCCGCCCTGCCGAGCCTGCGTCGCCGCAAGGGCGCCGTCGCCGTCATGTCGAGCGTCGCGGGCTTTGCGCCGCTGCATGCCCGCAGCGCCTATGCCGCCAGCAAGCACGCGCTGCACGGCTGGTTCGACACCTTGCGCGCCGAGCTCGCCCCCGACGAGGTCGACGTCTTGATCGTCTGTCCGAGCTTCGTCAGGACCGACATCGATCGCCGCGCGCTCGCAGGCGACGGCGGGCCCGCCCGGACCGACAAGCCGATCGCCGGCCGCCTCGCCTCGCCCGACGCGATCGCCGCGCAGGTCGTCGACGCGCTCGTGCGCCGCCGCCGCCGCCTCACCCCGACGCCGGTCTCACGGGTCGCCTGGTGGCTGAGCCGGCTCGCGCCCGATCTCTACCAATCCCTCATGCTCAGGAGCCAGCGCCGCACCTGAGCGGACCCCGGAGGCGCGCGATGAACGCCTATCCCACCTGCATGCACCGAGGACCGCTGCTTCCCAACGGCCGCCGCGCCTGCACGCACCCGCAGCTCGCCACGCCCGAGGGCGTCGATCTGGCAACCTGCGACGAGTGTCGGGCTACCGGACTCTTCTGCAACCAACCGCCGCGCGATCTCAGCCCGCAGATCATGCGCAACAAGCGCCCGCACCTCCTGAGCCGCGTCTGGAACCTATCGAAGTCACTCAAGTCTTTCGTCGACGACGGCTTCACCACCGTCGACCGCGCGCACTACGAGCGCCGCCTGCAGATCTGCCACACGTGCCCGCAACGCTGGAACGACGACTGCAAGCTCTGCGGCTGTCGCCTCTCGCTCAAGGCGCGTGGTCGCGCATTCTCGTGCCCGCTCGGCAAGTGGCTCGCCGTCGTGCGCTCCGATCCGTAGCTCCATACAGCGACCTTACAGCCGGCGATCGATGCTGGTCGGCGCCTCTCGCCACTCGCTACACAGGAGGGGTGACGCAGGTCGCGCGGAGGTCCGTCATGTCGATTCGAATGAGCTCGGTTCCCGGGAGTAGCGTCGTCGCCATCGTCGCGTTGGCGCTCGTGTCATCGTCACAGCCGGGATGCGACACCGGTCCCGACGTGCACCCCGACGTCTGCCCGCAGGACCCCGCGAGTGTGCGCGAGCTCTACGTCGGCTACAGCCCGACCGAGCTGCCGGTCGACTGCCGCTGCCACAAGAAGGACGCGCTCTGCCTGTCCGGGGACGACTTCCTCGTGGCCAGCGGGGGCATGCGCCTCGGCGCCGGCCCCGTGCTCGCCGACCAGGGCTCGGCGGTCGAGATCCGCTATGGCGACCTCTGGCCCGAGCGCGGCGAAAGCGGCGAGCTGATCACCGCCGTCTCGGTCTACACCAAGGCGCCCGGCTTCGTGCTCGGCCTCGATCTCGCAACCCAGGAGCGGCGCATCATCAGCGGCGCCTACCTCGACCCGCGCACCGGCCCGACCACCGTGGGCGAGGGCGAGATGTTCGGCGAGCCCGGCTATGCGCTGCGCGGACCCGACGACATGATCTATGTCTACGCCCGCTCGGAGATCTCGTCCGGCGAGATCTGGCGTGTCGATCCCGACGACGGCGCGCGCACGCTCATCTGGCGCCACGGCCTCGACTCGGGCTTCGCGCAGTGCATGAACGGCGTGCCCGAGGAGCGCACCGATCCGAGCTGGACGCCGCCGGCGCCGTTGCAGCTTCAGCTCGAGGTCGAGGGCTTCACCGTCGGCCTCGACGGCAGCTTCTACCTGACGACGATCCCCAACGGCTTCCCCGCCCCCGGTCCGGCGCTCATCAACGTCGCCGCCGACGGCAGCGCCTGCCGCGTCGTCACCATGGGCGCGCCGGAGTTCGGCAACACCTACCCGGCCGAGGGGATCGGCGGCGGCTGGCCGCTCGAGCAGTACATCGAGGAGGTGAAGCAGCTCCCCGACGGGAGGCTCTTGATCAACAACCGCACCCTGATGGAGGTCGACCCGACGACCGGCGATCGCATTCGTATCGGAGAGGCGCCGGTCGGCGAGATGCGCTGGGACCCGACGCGCGACATGCTCTTCGTCACCGGCGTCAAGAACCCGCGCCCGCCCGACATGTACTTCTACGACATGGCGAGCAACAAGACCTGGCTCCAGATCACCTGCATGCAGCTCGAGCCCGGCCACCCCTTCACCGAGAACTGCATCTCGCAGCTCTGGGGCCCGTTCTGGAGCATCTCCGAGCAGCAGGGCTGGCTCACGCCCGACGGCAGGTTCGCGATCTGGGCGACCCCGAGCACGGCCTTCACCCTGGTCGAGATCAAGACCGGCAACAACCACCTCTTCAGCTTCTGATGAGCAGCCGCGCGGGTTGCAGCCGCGAACCGAAACGAAAGACTGTCGATGAATCGAGCGAGGCGGGATGGCCGCAAGGAGGGAGGGAAGGGAGCGCGGAGGCGACCTCGCGGTCGCCGCACAAGTGACCGACCGACCGACGCCGCGGACGCCCGCCGCAGCCGATTCAGCGACAGTCTTTCAAGCTTCGTCGCGCACGATGTCGTCCCGCTCGAGCCTCAATTCGATGTTGCCGCGGCCGTCGGGGCGCACGAGATCGGTGCGGATCCGCGCGTCCTGCAGCTTTCGCCGCAGACGGCCGACGCTGACGTCCCACTTCACGCGCAGGTCCTCGGGCACCGCCTCCTCGGGCCAGACCTCACGGGCGACCGTCAACCACGGCACCGGCACGCCCATGCTGACGAGCTCGCTCAGGATCCGTGCCGAGATCCCGGTCAGCACCAGCGCCGGCTCGTCCTTCCTGTAGATCCACACGCTCTCGAAGCGCGCGACGATCTCCAGCGGTGACGCGATCGCGTCGCGCGAGGTGGTGATGTACTGGCCCTCGGCCTTGAGCCCCATCTCGACGACCTCGATCATCGCGTCGTCGATCGCCAGTGTGTCCCCGGGCAGGAGCGTCTCGTCGGGCACGCCCTGGCGACGCACGACGATCGCGCCGTCGTCGACCCAGGCGTGGGCCGCCGCGTCGGGGTGGAAGCCGGCCACCACCCGCGGCATCCCCCCCGCGGTGTAGAGCGAGCACACCCCGGTGAGCGCGTGCTCCTGCTGGCCCGCGAAGCGCAGCGCCGGCACGCGCTCGGGCAGCGAGACCTCGACGACGTGCAGCGTGAGGTCACGGGCGATGTCGATCGCCATGCCCGGCGCGAGCTCGATGTCGGTCACGCGGTTTCCCTCGAGGCCGAGGCGCCCGCGCAGCGCGATGAGCTTGAGTGAGGTCCCGCGCAGGCTCACCATCGCGTGGGCCTCGGAGACGCGTGGATCGGGGATGTGCAGGGCCGCGGACTCGAGCCGGCCGATGAGGTCGCCGTGTCCGAGCTCGACCGTGCGACCGTCGGGGGAACGGATCTTGGCACTGGCTCGCATCGCTCATGGGTAGCACATGGCGTCCCGAATGCGCAGCAACGCACTGCATCACCTTGAAACTCAACGCAGATCCACCCGCACCGCGTGCGCGAGCCCCACCCCCCAGGCGGATTCGAGTTGCTTAACGATCGCATACGGCTCGACCGCGAGCCCACGCAGGTCCCATCTCACCGCCACGCCGTCCCAGCCCGCGCTGACGAGCCAGTCGCCACGCGGTGAGAAGGCGAGCCCCGAGACCCGCTCGCTGTGGCCCGCGCCGATGAGCTCGAGCCGCTCGCGATCGCGCCAGACCCAGACCTCGCCGGTGACCGTGCCTGCGGCGAGCCAGCGCCCGTCGGCCGAGAGCGCGAGCTCGGCGACGCGCGCACCGGAGAGCGTCAGCGGCGCGGCGCTCGTCCCGCTGGCGCACTCGACGAGGAGCACGTCCTCGGCGCGCGCGAGCGCGAGCCACCGTGCATCGCCGCTGAGCGCGATCCGCGCCGCGTCGGGCGCGTCGACGAGGTGGCGCGGGGCTCCGAGCGAACCATCCTCGACCGTGGCGAGCTCGACCCGGCCGCGCGACGAGAGCCACGCGACGGTGGTGCCGGTCGCGTCGGCGACGAGATCGATCGGCGAGCCGCCATCGCGCAGGGCCGACGCGTGGCGTGTGCCGTCGGGCGCGAAGCGCGCGAGCATGCTGCCGTAGCCGGCGGCGAGCAGGCCGCCGCCCGCGAGCGCGACCACCCGCCGGTAGTTGACGACGGTGTCCAGCGGCCGCACGAGCGTCTCGCGCCCGGGCTGCCACAGCGCCAACAGGTAGCGGCCCGGCCAGGCGACCGCCAGGCGCTCGTCGTCGTCGAGGAGGAACGTGCCGACCTTGGCGACCGCGGTGTCATCGCCGGCGAGCGCAGCGATCGCCCTGCCGCTGCCGATCTCGTGCACCGTGACGTCGCCGCCGCCGGCGAGGAGCGCGAGGCGCTCGCCGCGGCCGTCGATCGCGATCGAGGCGAGCCCGGTGCGCGCGCGATAGGTCGTGGCGCCCGGCGCGGAGGGCAGGCGATAGGTCGCGACCTCGTCGCCCAGGATCACGAGCGCGTGCGCGCCATCGGCCTCCT
>WYBB01000252.1 GCA_011526585.1 Deltaproteobacteria bacterium | reverse complement strand
GGATGGAAGGTCGCGCAGCAGCGCGGAACGAGGACCGGACTCCTATCGAGGCAGGCTCGGGTCGGCATCGCCAATCACGTGTTGACAGGAGACGCATCATGGAAGGGGCGGCCCTTGTGGCCGCCCGTCACCGGCGTGGCGCGGGCCCACGCGACCCGCCGCTCACTGCATCGAGGCCTGCGAGGCCTGCACCGTGTAGTAGAGATAGCGCTGGCAGTTGGAGCACTGGAAGATCTCCTTGCCGAGCTGGATCTTGACCCAGGTCTGCGGCGGGACCTTCATCTTGCAGCCGGCGCAGCCGCCCAGCACCGCGGGCACGACCGCGATCCCGTCGCGCTTTTCGAGGATGCGCTCGTAGCTGGCGACGATGTTCTTCGGCAGCTTCGCGCCGATCTCGGCCTTCTTGCCGGCGACCGAGCCGATGATGCGGTCGAGCTCGGCCAGGCGCTCGGCGCTGGTCGCCTCCTCGCGCTGCACCTCGGCCTGGATCTCGCCGAGCTTGGCCTCCTCGGCGTCGACCGCGGCCTGCGTCTCGGTGATCACCGTCTGCAGCCGCTGGAGCTCGGCCTCGTCCTCCTGGTACTTGCGCCGGAGGTTGTCGAGCTCCTTGGTCATCGCCTGGTATTCCTTGGTGCGGCTCACCGCGACGAGCTTGGTCTTGGCGTTGTTGATCCGCTCCGAGTCGGCCTGCAGCTCGATGCGCTTGTCGTCGTACCAACGCACGTTCTCGCGCAGGCGCTCACGCTTCTCCGCCAGGCTCGCCCCCATCTGGGTCAGGATCTTCTTCAGCCGCTCGAGATTCGTCGCGAGCTCGTCGCGCTGCTTCTTGTGAGTCCGGATCTCGTCATCGATCTGCTGCAGCTCGATCAGTCCCGCGATGGTCGGATTCATTGCCCGTCCTGGAGTTGTGTCGCCCCGGACCGTTCCGATCCGGCGGCGCACGCTACCGCGGCAATGTCAGCCGAAGCCGATACGGCGCATGCCGCGTTATGTTGGTGGTGGGCCCACCTGGATTCGAACCAGGGACCAACCGGTTATGAGCCGGCGGCTCTCACCGCTGAGCTATGGGCCCAGACAGCGGAGCCGGCTAGTAGCCCCTGGATCCGCGGAAGTCAACAGAGGCCTTCACCGCCGTCACCGGTCGCTACTGGTCGATGAAGGACTTGAGCTTCTTGCAGCGGCTCGGGTGGCGCAGCTTGCGCAGCGCCTTGGCCTCGATCTGGCGGATGCGCTCACGCGTGACGAAGAAGTCCTGGCCGACCTCCTCGAGCGTGTGATCGCTCTTCTCGCCGATGCCGAAGCGCATGCGCAGCACCTTCTCCTCGCGCGGCGTCAGCGTCGCCAGCACCTTGCGCGTCTGCTCGCTCAGGTTCATCGAGATCACCGCATCCGACGGGCTCATGATGCGCTTGTCCTCGATGAAGTCGCCGAGGTGGCTGTCCTCTTCCTCGCCGATCGGGGTCTCGAGCGAGATCGGCTCCTTCGCGATCTTGAGGACCTTGCGGACCTTCTCGATCGGCATGTCCATCTTCTCGGCGATCTCCTCGGGCTGCGGCTCGCGCCCGAGCTCCTGCACGAGATAGCGGCTCGTGCGGATGAGCTTGTTGATCGTCTCGATCATGTGCACGGGGATGCGGATCGTGCGCGCCTGGTCCGCGATCGCGCGCGTGATCGCCTGGCGGATCCACCAGGTCGCGTAGGTCGAGAACTTGTAGCCGCGGCGGTACTCGAACTTGTCGACCGCCTTCATCAGGCCGATGTTGCCTTCCTGAATCAGATCGAGGAATTGCAGGCCACGGTTGGTGTACTTCTTGGCGATCGAGACCACCAGGCGCAGGTTGGCCTCGATGAGCTCGGTCTTGGCCTTCTCGGCCTTTTTCTCGCCGACGAGCAGTCGGTTGTAGATGTCGCGCAGCGTCTCGAGGCTCATCTCGGCCGCTTCCTGCGACTTCAGGAGGCGCTTGAAGTTCTCGCCGATGACGCGCGCACCCTCGAGCAGCGCGTCGGCCGAGATCCCGTGCTCGGCCTGCAGCTTCGCGTTGAACGCCTTGTTCTTCTTCGCCTCGCGCGCCAGGTTGCGGATCTGCTTGGTGCCGAGGCCCAGGCGCCGCTCCGCCTTGCGGATGAGGCCCTCGGCGCGCTGCACGCGCACGACGATCTTCTTGAACGCGCCGACCACCTTGTCGAGCAGCTTCTTGTTCCAGCGCAGCTCCCCGAAGACGACTTTGATCTTGCGGGTGAGGTCGTCGATCTTGCGCGTGTCCTTGTCCCACTCGGCCGTGCCCGGCTGATGCCTGGCTCGCTCGTTCTCGCGATGACGCTTGTCGCGGAAGAGCTTGTCCGCCCGCTCCAGCACGTCGTGCGCCGCCCGCTTGAGGACCTCGTCCTCGAGCTCGGCCGAGCTCTCCTCGCCGCCCAGATCCTTGACGACGTCGCGGATGTTGACCTCGCCCGAGTCGATGAGCGCCTGGTGCTCGAGGATCTGCTGCACCGCCAGGTCGGTCTCGAGCAGCACGTCGAGCACCTCGAGCTCGCCCTCCTCGATGCGCTTGGCGATCTCGATCTCGCCCTCGCGCGTGAGCAGCGAGACCGAGCCCATCTTGCGCAGGTACATGCGCACGGGATCGTTGGTCTTGCCGTAGGTGTCGGCGAGCACCTTGTCGGCCGCGTTCGGCTTGCGCAGCGCGGCCCGCTCGTCGTCCTCCTCCAGGACCGGCTTGACCGCGGTCGGGTCCTCGACGACCTCGATGCGGTGCTTGTGCTTGAGGAACTGCAAGACCTTGTCGAGCTGCTCCGCGTCGAGCGCACCCTCGGGCAGCATGCGGTTGACCTCGGTCTGCGTGAGGTAACCGCGCTCGCTGCCGCGCGCTACGAGCTTCTTGAACTCTCGAGTTTCCGTGAGCTTCGCCATGTCTTTTTCAGTCCCGAACCGCTCTGAGCCCTTCCAACTGCCGCTCGAGCTTCGTCTTTTCGAGCCCGAGCAGCAGCGCCGTGTCGTCATCCCGACTGAGCCAGGCGCGTCGCTCGTCGCGACGAATCGCCTCGAGCTGACGCTCGATAGCGTCGCGCCTCAGTTGCTTCAACAATGCCTCGAACGCCGCCGCTCCATCGGCCGGAGGAGGCGCCTCCGCCAGCCTTTTCATCAATTGATCCCGCACGACCCCCTGCGGCACCACCTCGAGCACCGCCCCGAGCTCCGGTATTCCGCGCCCGGTTTCGTGCTCCTCGCATAGCCGCGTGATCGCGGCCGCGATCTCCTGCACCCGCGGATCGGCGACCAGGCTCTCGAGATCGTGCCCGCTGTAGCGCGCCCGCGCCTCGGGCACGACCACCAGCAGCTCGAGCAGCTTCAGCTCGCTCGCCGAGACCGGCGCCTCCGCCACCGCGACCCGGGCCGGCGCCTCGACCTCGCTCCGCGCCGGCTGGCGCCGCATCGCGCCGCGCACCACCTCGCGCAACAGGCGCTCTTCCATGCGCAGCGTCTCGGCGAGCTGGCGCTCGAAGATCGCCCGCTCCTCGGCGCTCGGCAGGTCGCCGAGGATCGGCGCCAGCCGCTCGACCGCCAGGCGCTGACCCTGCGCGCTCTCCAGCGCGCGCGTCTCGCCGATCGCGCGATCGACCAGGTACTCCCAGGCCGGCACCGCCCGCGCGAGGAGCTTGTCGACCGCCGCCCGCCCGTGCTGGCGCGCGTACGAGTCGGGATCCTCCTTGTCGGGCAGGCTCGCCACCGACAGCGCCAGCCCCTCGGCCAGCGCGAGCTGCGCCGCCTTCTTCGCCGCCTCGCGCCCGGCGCCATCGCCGTCGTAGAAGGCGAGCACCTGCGGCACGAAGCGCTTGAGCAGCCGGCACTGGTTCGCCGTCAGCGCGGTGCCGAGCGGCGCGACCACCTCGGCGAGCCCGAGCTGCGACAGGCGCAGGAGGTCGACCTGGCCCTCGACCAGGATCGCGCGCCCCGCCTTGCGCATCGCCTGCCGCGCCTCGTGCAGGCCGTAGACGTTGTCGCCCTTCTGGTAGAGCGGCGACTCCGGCGAGTTGACGTACTTGGCCGCCTCGGGGTCGCTGCCGAGCGCGCGCCCCGAGAAGCCGATCACCTCGCCGGCGACGCTGCGGATCGGGAACATCAGGCGGTTGCGGAAGCGGTCGTAGTAGCCGCCACCGCCCTGGCGCTTGACGACCAGCCCGAGCGACTCGGCCGCCTTGAGATCGCAGCCCGCGCGACCGAGCGCGTTCACGAGCCCGTCCCAGCGGTCCGGCGCGCAGCCGAGCTGGAAGCGCTCGACCGTCTCGCGCTCGAGGCCGCGCTGGCGCAGATAGTCACGGCACTGAGTGCCTTCCATCGCGTCGAGTGTTTCGACGAAGAACTTCGAAGCGATGCGGTTGAGCTCGTAGAAGCCGTCGCGCGTCGCGCGCGAGGCCCTCCCGACGCGCGACGAGCCGGGGTCGTCCGGCGTGTGGCTGCGCTCCGGCAGCGGGATCCCGGCGCGCTCCGCGAGGTGGCGCACCGCCTCGACGAAGCTGTAGCCGTTGATCTCGCGCACGAAGCTCAGCACATCCCCCCCGGTCTGGCATCCGAAGCAGTAGAAGAACTGGCGGTCCGGGTGCACGTGGAAGCTCGGTGTCTTCTCACCGTGGAACGGGCAGAGGCCCTTCCAGCTCGTCCCCGCTTTGCGTAACGCAACATAGTCCCCGACGACCGAAACGATATCGTTTCGCTCGCGCACCTCGTGGAGGAACGCCTCGTCGAAGCTCGACAAGCTACCGGATCCCTTGTGGTTCAATGATTCTCGGCGGCCCCGGGCGCCGCCCTGGTCCGCGCTCCGCATCCCGCTGCCGGCGCACCCGGACCGAGCCAGGCTGCCGTCGGCACCCGAGCCCCGCTCGCGACACACCGCCATCGGGCGGTAAAGCGCGAGGAGGGTAAGGATTTGGCGCCCCCTGTCAACTACCGGTTTCGGTTTCGTTCCAGGCGGCCAGCCAGGCCAATCTCAGCCCATCGCCATCGACATGAGCCCCATCGCCAGGTTCATGTCGCCGTCGAGCCGGATCTTGCCGGCGAAGAACGCGGCCTGCGCGTTGAGCTCCCCGCCGAGGAGCGCGAGGAAGTCGTCGAGGGTGATGCTGATCGTCGTCGTCGGCGCGGCCGGGTTCGGCTTGCCCCCGCCGAAGGTCAGCGTGAGCTTGTGCTTGTCGGAGCCGTTCTCGACGACGAGCTGGAGGTCGCCCTTGTAGGCTTTGACCTGCTCGGTCTTGTGGGTGATGCGGAAGAGCTTGGCCATCTTCTTGGGGTCGATGGCGCTGGCCTTGTCGCCGGCCTTGGCCTTGACCGCGTCGCGGATCTTGCCCGCGACGAACGCGCGCAGATCGTCGGTCGTCGCGCTCACCTGCAAGGGCGGGTTGTCGGCCGCGCCCTCCTCGATCACCAGGCGGCCGCCTGAAAAACCCATCGCCCAGGTGCCGCCGGCCTCGCCGTCGACGTGCAGCAGGAGCTTGTCGGGCGCCGCGTTGGCCGGCGCCGGCTCGTCCTTGAGCGCCTCCGCGATGGCCGCGAAGAGGGCGCCTGGCGTGATGTCTGCGGGAAGATTGGCAAAATCGGTGGTCATCGGCATGGGCTCCGGTCGGGACGGCGGGCGCGCGCAAAGCGCGAACGGGACTTGTGACTTATGCGCCCCGCGTCGTCAAGCGGTGCGCGCCGCCGCACCGCATGCTACCAGCGTCGCGTGCACGAACGCTTCGTCGAGGTGGCGGTCCCGGTGCCGCTCGCCCAGCTCTTCACCTATCGGCTGCCGCCCGACGTCACGGCCGCGCCCGGCACGCGCGTGCGCGTGCCCTTCGGCCCGCGCAAGCTGGTCGGCGTCGTCTTCGGTGAGGCGTCGCCCGACAGCGCCTTCGACCCGCGCAAGATCAAGCCGATCGAGCGCGTGCTCGAAGACGAGCCACTGCTCGGCGAGCCCGAGCTCGCGCTCGTGCGCTGGCTCTGCGACTACTGGTTCGCCCCGCCCGGCGAGGCGGTGGCGCTGCTCCTGCCGCCGCGCATGGCCGAAGGCGCCGAAGGCCCCCCGCCGCGCACGCGCCTGCTGGTCAGCCGCCCCGCCGCGAGCGAAAATCGCCCGAGCCCGCCGCCCGAGTCCGCACCCGCCTCCCCGCGCGCGGCCCCACTCGGTGCCAAGATGGGCGCGGTGCTCGCCTGGCTCGACGCCGAAGCCCGCGACGGCGCCGTCGACGCCGACCTCGTGCGCCAGGCGACCGGCGCCACGCTCGACACCCTGCGCCGCCTCGCCGAGCGCGGCCTCATCCAGCTCGAGCACGAGCGCCGCCTGCGCGACCCGCTCGCCGCCGCCGATCTCGCCGCGCTCAGGAGCCCGGACCTCGCGCTGCCCCGCCTGACGCCCGCGCAGCACGCCGCCGTCGCCGCTGTCGCCGCCGCGCTCGGCCGCTACCAGGGCTTCCTCCTGCACGGCGTCACCGGCTCGGGCAAGACCGAGGTCTACCTCGCGCTGATCGAGGCGGTGCTCGCGCGCGGCGAGGGCACGATCGTGCTCGTGCCCGAGATCGCGCTCACCCCGCAGCTCGCGGCCCGCTTCCGCGCGCGCCTGGGCGACAAGGTGGCCGTGCAGCACTCCGGCCTCGAGCCGCTGGCGCGCCAGGAGCAGTGGGTGCGCATCCGGCGCGGCGAGCTGCCGGTCGTCGTCGGCGCGCGCTCGGCGATCTTCGCGCCGATGCCTGCGCTCGGCCTCATCGTCGTCGACGAGGAGCACGACCCCTCGTTCAAGCAGGAGACCTCCCCGCGCTACCACGCGCGCGACCTCGCGCTCGTGCGCGGCCACCAGGCCGGCGTGCCGGTCGTCTGCGGCTCGGCGACCCCGTCGCTCGAGTCCTGGGCCAACGTCACCCGTCACAAGCTCGCGCTCCTGAGCCTGCCCGAGCGCGCGCACCTCGACCGCCCGCTGCCCGAGGTCGAGCTCATCGACATGCGCGCCGCGCCGGCCGCCGATCCGCACCGCCTCTTCTCGCGCCCGCTCGTCGCCGCGCTGGAGGCGACCCTGTCCCTGCGCGAGCAGGCGATCCTCTTCATCAACCGCCGCGGCTACGCGAGCTCGGTCCAGTGCCACACCTGCGGCGAGCCGCTCGCCTGCAGCGCCTGCAGCGTCGCCTACACCTGGCACCGCCAGCGCGCGCGCCTCATCTGCCACTACTGCGACGAGACGCGGCCCTTCCCGGCGCGCTGCCCCAAGTGCGGCGCCGCCGATCTCGCCGAGGTCGGTACCGGCACCGAGCACGTCGAGGAGACCCTCGCCGAGCTCCTGCCGCACGCGCGCATCGGCCGCATGGACAAGGACACCACCCGCGGCAACGCGCTCCTGCGCCTGCTCGGCCAGTTCCGCAAGCGCGAGCTCGACGTGCTGGTCGGCACCCAGATGGTCGCAAAAGGCCATGACTTTCCGGGCGTTACCCTGGTCGGCGTGCTCGCCGCCGAGCAGGGCCTGGCCTTTCCCGACTTCCGCGCCGCCGAGCGCACCTTCCAGCTCCTGACGCAGATCGCCGGCCGCGCCGGCCGCGCCGAGCGCCCCGGTCGGGTGCTGATGCAGACGCACCTGCCCGATCACTACGCGATCCGCCACGCCTGCCGCCACGACGTGCTCGGCTTCCTCGACACCGAGTCCGAGCTCCGCCTGGCGCGCGCCTTCCCGCCGGCGAGCCACCTCGCGCTCTTCCGCGTCGGCGGGCCCGAGCTCGGCCCGGTGCGCGACACCGCGCGCGCCCTCTGTGACGGCCTCGAGCGCGCCATCGCCCAACAGGGGACGCGCGTCAGCGTGACCCCCCCGCAGCCCGCCCCGATCGAGCGCATCAAGGATCGCTGGCGCTACCAGGTCCTCGTGCGCAGCCCGACCAGGAAGGAGCTGCGCGCCGCCCTCGAGGCGACCCGCGCCGCCTGGGAGGCGCGCCCGAGCGGCCGTCTCCAGATCGCGCTCGACGTCGACCCGATTCAGTTCCTCTGATCCCTCCAACCCCCGAAAAGAAAAGGGCGGCCACAGGGCCGCCCGCTTCGCGCGTGTCAGCGCGCGTGCGTCACTTGCCGCGTGCGATGAAGTCGACCGCCAGCTCGAGCTCCTCGACCAGGGCGCCGGTGCCCTTGCCGTCGAGGCGCAGGCCGGTCCACTTGCAGGGCCACGCCTGATAGAAGTTGTAGGTGATCTCGGGCTTGGTCTTGTCGTGCTCGTCGCCGAGCACGTGGATCGACCCGTTGAGGCGCTTGATCTCGCCGCGCATCGTGTCGTGGATCCAGTTCCAGAGCTGCTTGTCGGCGATGATGCCCTTGCTGAACTTGATGTTGCCGTAGCGATGGATACCCGGCCGCTTGTGCGGGTGGGTGTCGAGGCTGTCCTTGTATTCGATCTGATCGATCTCGACGTCGATCCCATCGAACTTCTGGAAGGCCATCTTCATCTCGCCGATCTCGACGTGGAACGCGAAGTCGCCGTACGGATCGAACGGGCGACGGCCCTTGGACGCCTTGCTCGCCGAGGTCCCGGGCTTGAGCACCGTCGAGTGCGGCAGGAGGGTCTGCGGCGGCCTGGCCGGACGCACCGGGCCGATGCGCAGCCACACCGCCACCTTGAACCGGTAGGTCGTCACGAGGCCCATCACCGTCACGGTGCGCACCGGGATCGGGATCCGCTTGCCGCCGACGTGCGGCACGATCGGCGTCGTCACCAGCTTGGTCACGCTGGAGTCGCGCGTGAGCTTCGGGAACGAGTAGGGAGGAAACGGGGGTGGCTTCGGAAACGCTAACGCGGCGACTTTGCTGAAGTAGGACATGGCGACTCCCGATGATGGACCGGCCCGGCATCGCTGCGATTGCCATGAGGCCTGAGTGCCAGGCCGCTCGACAGTCGATTGCTCGAGGCGAACCTAGCAGAGCACCCCGGCCTCGACAAGGGTGTGGCCAGGGGCAGTTTGTGCGCCGCCTTGAACGACCTTGCCACCCGAGCGCGGCAGGCGTCGTCGACGACCTGGATGGGAGACCCCTGGAACGACGCCGAGTATGAAGCACGGCCGCGCCAGAATGCAAGAGGTGGATCGCAGGAGCGCGGGACGATCGTGCGCGGGCGCGAGGAGAGCCGCTTTCGGCCATGCGAACCCGCCCTTGGACATTTTCGGTTTGATTCGATACCCCTCTGCGACCCAATCTCCGGACCGTCCGGCAGCCGAGGAGCGCGCCATGCATCCCAACCTCCGTCCCCCGACCCGTCCGATGACCCGTGCGACGGGCCGTCTCGCGGGCCGCGCCATGCTCGCGAGCCTGGTCGCGCTCGCGGCGCTGTCCGCCTGCGGCGACGACGGCAACGGCAACGGCGAGTGCGCGCCCGGCGACGACTTCTGCATCGGCCAGTTCCCGCGCATCGATCTCATCCCCAACGATCGTACGATCGAGATCGTCGACGCCGGCCTCGACCCCGGCCAGACCGTGACCCGCACCATCCGCGTCATCAACGTCGGCCAGTCCACACTCGACCTCCAGAACGTCGTCCTGGAATACACCCCGCCGGCCGGCGCCAACGACGGCGCCACCCCCGCCTTCAAGCTCCAGCGCCTTTCCGTCGGCCTCCCCTTCGCGATCGAGATCTTCGGCAGCGACGAGTTCCCGCAGGGCCTCGACATCGTCGTGGAATACACCAAGGGCAACGACACGCTGACGCGCGAGGCCAGGCTGGTGCTGACCTCGAACGACCCGCAGCAGCCCGACCGCAAGCTCGAGGTGCTCCTGACGACCGCGGTCGGCGTGCCCGCGCTGGCCGCGACCCCGAACCCGGTCGACTTCGGCCTGGTGCCGCGCGACCGCAAAGAAGAGGGCACGCTCACGCTGCTCAACACCGGCACACGCGACCTCCAGGTCACCGGCTTCCAGATCGTCGCCGACGGCCGCTTCGGCTTCAAGGGCGACGGCTTCGAGGCCGAGGGCGCCGACGCCGTCGCCGGCATCGATCTCGAGACGCCGATCCTCGTGCCCGAGGGCGAAGGCCGCGAGGTCACGGTGACCTTCCGCTCCGACTCGCCGCTGCCGGCCGAGGGCGGGCTGCTCGTCTACTCCGACGATCCGATCTCGGGCAGCGCCGGCTACCGGGTCGACCTCGTCGCCAACAAGAGCGGCCCGTGCATCACCGTGAACCCGAAGAAGATCGTCTTCGGCGGCAAGGTCGTCGGCGCGCTCTCCAGGATCGACTTCGAGATCGAGAGCTGCGGCACCGAGCCGCTCGAGGTGCGCGACCTCGCCTTCGCCGACGGCAGCTCGCCCGACTTCTCGTTCGACTTCGGCGAGCTGCCCGAGGGCTTCGAGGCCGGCCCCAACCCGGGCAACGTCTTGAGCGTGCCGATCAACACCAAGGTCAAGGTCGGCGTCACCTTCGTGCCCGACGCCGTCAACCCGCGCGACCCCGACAACGTGCCCATCCCCGACGAGGGCATCATCGTCGTGACCTCCAACGGCTTCGACTCGACCGTCGAGATCCCGGTCAGCGGCGCGGGCGCCGACGTCGCCTGCCCGACGCCGGTCATCTTCGTCTCCGAGGGCGAGGAGGTGATCCCGCAGACGGTGGCGCATCTATCGGGCCGCCAGAGCTACGCGCCCTTCGGCGCGATCACCGACTACCTCTGGTCGGTGACCGAGCCCGAGGGCACGCCCAAGCCGATCTTCATCCCCAGCTCGACCGCGGCCGAGCCGGTGGTCGAGCTCAACTCCGTCGGCCTCTACACCTTCAAGCTCAAGGTGCGCGACGAGTTCGGCAACTCCTCGGGCTCGGCCGAGTGCCCCGACGCGAGCTACCTCGTGCTGGTCCAGCCCGACCAGGCGATCCACGTCGAGCTCACCTGGGTCACCGCGGGCGACGACGACGAGACCGACACCGGCGAGGGCGTCGGCAGCGACGTCGACCTGCACTTCACGCACCAGAACGCACGCGGCCCCGACCTCGACGGCGACGGCGTCGGCGACCCGTGGTTCGACCAGAAGTGGGACGTCTTCTGGTTCAACAAGGAGCCGGACTGGGCCACGCTCGGAGACCTCAAGGACAACCCCACGCTCGACCGCGACGACTACGACGGCGCCGGCCCCGAGAACCTGAACCTCTCGGTGCCCGAGGACGGCGTCGTCTACCGCATCGGCGTACACTACTGGAATCACTGGGGATATGGCCCCGCCGACGCGACGGTGAAGGTCTTCCACTACGCCGACGAGATCTACAGCGTGACCTACCCCGGCCTCGACGACCTCGACATGTGGTGCGTCGGCGAGATCCACTGGCCGGTGCCCGCGGTCGAGCGCTGCGCCGACGACGGCGAGCCCGAGGCGATCACGCCGAGCTACGTCAACACCTTCTTCCAGCGGCTCTGATCCGAAGGTCCCGAAGGTGACGATGATCACGCGCGCCGCGCTCGCTGCGCTATCGCTCTCCCTGTATGCCTGCGCGACCGCCGCCGAGGCGCCTCCGGCGCCGCGCGGGCTCGTCGCGATCGAGACGCGCGGGCACGCGCCGGTCGAGGACGCGCCCGCGCCGGCCGCCGGCCGCACGCTGATCACCGGCGCCACGGTGCTGACCGCGGCGGGTGATCGGCACGCGCCGGGCTGGCTCCTGATCGAGGACGGACGCATCGCGGGCGTGGGCGGTGGCGAGGCGCCGGCGGCGATGCGCGCGGGCGCGACGGTGGTCGACGGGCGAGAGCGCTGGCTCACGCCGGGGCTCATCGACGCGCACTCGCACCTCGGGGTCTACCCGTCGCCGCCGATCAACGCGACGCGCGACGGCAACGAGGCGACCGCGCCCGAGACCGCCGGCGTGTGGGCCGAGCACAGCGTCTGGCCCGAGGATCCGGGCTTCGAGCGCGCGGTGCGCGGCGGGGTCACGACGATCCACGTGCTGCCCGGCTCGGCCAACCTCTTTGGCGGGCGCGGCGTGACGCTGAGCCTGAGGCCCAGGCGCGGATCGCGCGCGATGCGCTTCCCGGGCGCGCCCGACACGCTCAAGATGGCCTGCGGCGAGAACCCCAAGCGCGTCTATGGTCAGAAGTCCGGCCCCTCGACGCGCATGGGCAACGTGCGCGGGCAGCGCCACACCTTCATCGCCGCGCTGAAGTGGCTCAAGGACAACCGCGACAAGCCCGACGGCGAGGTCGCGCGCGACCTGGCGATGGAGACGCTGGCGGGCGTCATCGAGGGGCGGATCCTCTTGCAGGTGCACTGCTACACCACCCAGGACATGCTGGACTTCCTGCAGCTCTCCGACGAGCTCGGGATCACCGTGCGCGCCTTCCACCACGCGCTCGAGGCGTACAAGCTGCGCGAGATCCTCGCCGACAAGAAGATCGGCGTCGCGACCTGGGCCGACTGGTGGGGCTTCAAGCTCGAAGGCTGGGACGGGATCCCCGAAGCGCCCGCGCTCATCGCCGAGAGCGGCGGCGTCGTCGCGATCCACAGCGACTCGAGCATCGACATCCAGCGCTTGAACCAGGAGGCGGCCAAGGCCTTCCATGCCGGCGTGCACGCCGGGGTGGCGATCGACGCCGCGCAGGCGCTGCGGTGGATCACCTGGAACCCCGCGTGGATCCTGGGGATCGAGCGCGAGGTCGGCTCGCTCGAGGTCGGCAAGCGCGCCGACGTGGTGATGTGGACGGCCGATCCCTTCAGCGTCTACGCCAAGGCCGAGCGCGTGTGGATCGAGGGCGAGCTGGTCGTCGACGGTCCGCGCGCGGCCCCGTGGAGCGACTTCGAGCTCGGGCGGGAGGTCATGCCGTGAACCGCGTCGCGCTGGCGATGATCATGCTCGCGCTCTCGGCGCTCGGCGCGCGCGCGGCCGAACCGTGCACGCTGATCCAGGGCGCCCGGGTGATCCTGCCCGGCGCGGCGGTGGCCGAGGTCGATGTCGCCATCGTCGGCGAGGCGATCGGCGCCGTCGGGGCGGACCTCGCCGCGGGCCTGCCGCCGGGATGTGCGCGCGTCGACGCGCGCGGGCAGATGCTGAGCGCTGGCTTCATCGACGTCTTCACGCGCCTCGGGCTCGTCGAGATCGATCTCGAGCCCTCGACGGTCGACATCGATCTGAAGAACGTGCACCAGGACGACGACAAGGTCGTGCGCGCGGCGGTGCGCGCGTCGCTGGCGTTCAACCCGCGCGCGACGGCGATCCCGGTCACGCGCCTGGGCGGCGTGACGACGGCGATGGCCGTGCCGACGGGCGGGATCATCAGCGGCGGCGCCTTCATGGTCGAGCTCGGCGGCGGCACGCGCGCCGCGATCGTGCGCGAGCCGGCGGCGCTGGTGGCGACGATCGGAGGCAGCGACTCGAAGGCGGCGAGCATGCACGTCATCGACGTCGCGCTCGGCGAGGCGCGCCTCTGGGAAAAGGATCGCGGCGCCTGGCTCGCCAACCGGCGCGCGCCGTTCTCCAACGCGGTCTTGGACCTCGAGGCGCTCGGGCCGGTCGTGCGCGGCGAGGTGCCGCTCGTCGTCGGCGCCAACCGGGCGAGCGACATCGAGGGCCTGCTCGCGCTGACCGAAGGCCGCGGGATCCGCCTCGTGCTGGCGGGCGCGGCCGAGGGCTGGCTCGTCAGGGACGCGCTCGCGGCGCGCGGCGTGGCGGTGATCGTCGACCCGTTCGTGTACGGCCCGGGCGGCTTCGACGCGCTCAGCGCGCGACCGGACAACGCCGCGCTCATGGCCGCGGCGGGGGTCAAGGTGCTCGTATCGACCTTTCACACCCACAACGTGCGCCGCCTGCGCCAGGTGGTCGGCAACGCCGTGCGCGACGGCCTGCCGTGGGAGGCGGGGATCCTCGCCGTCACCGAGCGGCCCGCCGAGGTCTTCGGCCTGACGGACCATGGGAGGATCGCCGCCGGCGCGCGCGCGAACCTCGTGCTCTGGTCGGGCGATCCGCTCGAGCTCGCGACGCGCGTCACGCGCATGTGGATCGGCGGCCGGGAGGTCTCGCTGCGATCGCGCCAGACCGAGCTCTTCGAGCGCTGGCGCACCTTGGATGACGATCAGCGACCATGATCTGGCCACCTGGAGTAACGATGCGCCAGGTTCCATCGCCGACACGACGGGGGTGCAGGTATGAGGAACCCAGGAAGAGAGGAAGGCAGGAAGACGCCCTTTTACGCTCTCCTGGTCTCCTGCCTTCCTGCGTTCCTGATGGGCCGCTCTCGTCGGGCGTGCCTTGATCTCTTCGGAGAGCGCCCGGCGCCAGGCGAGCACGGTGGCAGAAGTCTTGCTACGCTCGCAGGCATGAACCGATTCGGCCCAACGTCGCTCGTCCTGCTCGTCGCGCTTCTCGTCGGCGGCGCCTGCTCGCCCAACACGATCATCCGCCGCACCGCGCTCATCAACGCGCCGCAATCGCCGAGCCGCGAAGGCCAGCCGCTCGAGCGCGGCGACGTGCGCATCACCGGCCACGTCAGCGGGCTCAACACCTCGGATTCAGGAGACTATTTCCTCTTCGTGCCCGGCGTGGCCGAGATCGGTGATCCCGGCGTGCTCATCCCCGACCTGCAGGTCGGCGCCAGCGTGTGGGCGGGCCTGCCGGCCGGGTTGGAGTTCGGCGGCCAGCTCTACTACGCGTCGATGGACTGGGCCGATCCGAACGTCAGCGGCGTCCTGCCGTTCCCGCGCGGCATGGAGGAGGACCTCCTGATGGGCGGCCTCGGCTTGAGGCTCAACATCGACGTCGACAACCCGCACGCCGCGCTCGGGGTTCTCGCCGAGGTCAACGTCGCCTCGATCCCCGAGGCGATCTTCATCTGCACCGACGAAGAGCGCTGCACGAGCGACGAGCTGATCGACTCCTTCGAGGGCGTCGCCCTGTACGAGTTCGATCGCGTCGAGCACGAGACCTTCTTCCTGCCCAACCTCGCGCTGCAGTTCGGCTGGCGCTTCGGTGACCTGCCGCCCGACGACGACACCTTCGACCCGAGCGCGCCGCCCGCCGACCCGTACGAGGTCGGCATGAGCGTAATGCCGTTCATCACGCTCGGGCTGCAGGCGAGCGTCACCAACACCGGCTTCGAGCCGGATCTCTCGACGCTCCCCGAGGACTCGCTCGAGACCCTGTGGATGGGCTACCTCGGCTTCGGCGTCGACGCGGTGCTCGGCGGCTTCGTGCTCGGCGGCTCGATGCTGATCCCGGTCGAGGGCGAAGACGCGATCGACTTCGGCGCGGTCTTCAACTTCAGGATCGGCGCGCAGCTCTGAAGCGGTCGTTCGATCGACGGCTTCGCCCGAGACCTCGCTCTCGAGCACGAAGAGGCGCGCGCCCGCAGCGACGTAGGGGGTGAGCGCGCCCTCGAGCGGCACACGGTAGCGCAAGCCGAGACCGATCGAGACCTCGTGGCGTGTCAGGGACCAGCGCGCGACGCCAGCGCCGGGAAGGCGTGCATCAGGATCGGTGCGACCCTCATCCGAGGGCGCCGCCCAGCGCGTCGCGAGGAAGACCACGAAGGACTGCTCGAGCGGTGGCAGGAGCACGCCGACCTCGAGCTCCGGCACGAAGGCCGCGCCGAGCGTATTGAACACGCTGAAGGCGCCGCCGAGCTTGAGCCCCAGGGCGACGATCCGGTCGTGCTGGACCTTGGCGTCGTCGCGCTCGATCTCGGCGTCGGGCTCCTCGGCGACGGCCGGCGTCGGCGCCATCGGATCGGTCGGCGGCGGGTCGGTCGGTGGAGGGGCGGCAAGGAGGCCTACGGCGCGACGTTCCAGGCGTGGCCCGGCGCCCACCCGGATCTGCAGAGCGAAGGCGACGACATCTGGGCGGCCGGCGACTTCTGCGTTCACGCCTCGACGATGAAGGCCACCAACAGCGGCGAGATGGTGATGGGCGAGACCCGGGTGCCGGCGACCAACAAGCCGTGGAAGCTCGCGGCGCTGGAGATCCAACGCTTCGAGGGCGGCAAGGAGAAGGAGGCCTGGATCTTCGAGGGCGTTCAGGGAGCGGGGCGGGCGATGCCGAGCTCGCGCGCGAGGACCTCGAGGGTGTGCTCGAGGTAGGCGGCGCGACGCTCGGCTTCGGCGCGCCCGGCCGCGGTGCGCATCGTGGCGGGCAGGCGCAGGAGCTTCACGGTGAAGTGGTCGATCGAGTAGGCGCGATCGTCGAGCGGGCGGGACGTGGCCCATGGATCGTCGTCGTGAAAGTAGCGCGCGCCCATGAGCACGCCGGTCGAGATGCAGCGGAAGAGACCGATCACGCCGAGGGCTTCGAGGCGATCGGCGTCCTGCAGCGCGTCGCCGAGCGGGGTCTCGGGGGTGGCGCCGCGGCTGAAGCTGTGATCGCGGATCGCGCCGGCGATGCGCTCGACCTCGGCGGGAGAGAAGCCGAAGGCCGGCAGGTGCTCGCGCGCGAAGTCGGCGCAGAGCGTGGACGCGCGTGCGCGATCGGGGTGGTCCTTGGGCACGTTGATGATGTCGTGCAAGAGCGCGGCGGCGATCGCCTCGCGCGCGGGGACCGAGAGGGGAGCGCCGAGGACGACGGCGGAGCGCGCCACGCGCAGGCAGTGGGCGAGGTCGTGGCCGGGATCGGCGCTCATGCGCTCACGCGTGAAGGCGTGGAGCGCGGTGAGCCCGGGGTCGCCGTCGATGAGGGCCATCAGCGCGGGCATGTCGAGGTCGTTCATCGTCGTGCGTCTCGCGGGTCGGGATTGGATCATGATTCAGGCGGGCCCCAGGCGCCACCGCCGGGGGTCTCGACGATCACGCGGTCGCCAGGTGCGAGCGTGATCGGCTCGCCGTGCCAGGGCGCCTCGACCCCGGCGCGCACGGCGAAGGCGCGCCCGGGCCCTCCGGGTCCGCCGCCCGCGAGCCCGGGTGCGCCTCCCGGTCGCCAGGCCGCGATGAGCGAGGCAATGGCCGGGCGGGTCACCTCGAGCTCACGCACGAGGCCATCGCCGCCGGCGTGGCGGCCTCGACCGCCCGAGCCGTGGCGGATCGCGAAGCGGCGCACCGCGAGCGGCAGACGCAGCGCGAGGACCTCGGGATCGGTCGCGCGCGTGTTGGTCATGTGCAGCTGGCGCGCGGAGCGGCCGGGCGCCCGCGGCGTCGCGCCGAAGCCGCCGCCGAGGGTCTCGTAGAAGGCCCACTCGCGCGGGTCGGGATCGTCGGGCGCGCGCCCGATGACGAGGTTGTTCATCGTGCCGGCGGAGGCGGCGCGGCGGCCGAGCGCCAACAGCATGAGATCGACCAGGCGCTGGGAGGTCTCGACGTTGCCGCCGACGACGGCGGCGCCCTCGGGAGGTGAGAGCAGGCTCGGTCGGGGCGTGATGATCTCGACCGAGGCGAGCGTGCCGTCGGACAGCGGCAGGTCGTCCTCGCCGAGCACGAGGCGCAGGGCATAGAGCACGGCGGCGCGCACGACGGCGGGCGGGGCGTTGAGGTTGCCGTGATGCGGTCCGCCGGTGCCGGAGAAGTCGACGACGAGGCGCCCGTCGCGGCGCGAGATGGCGACCTCGATCGGGATCC
>WYBB01000251.1 GCA_011526585.1 Deltaproteobacteria bacterium | reverse complement strand
TGCGCCTCGACAGCGAGTTCATGCCGCCGCTGGAGGAGACCGATCTCCTCTACATGCCGACCTCGCCGCCCGGCATGTCCGAGCAGGTCGCCATCCGCACGATGCAGACGATGGACGACATCATCAAGGGCTTCCCCGAGGTCGAGACCGTCTTCGGCAAGGCAGGCCGCGCCGAGACCGCCACCGACCCGGCGCCGCTGTCGATGTTCGAGACGGTCATTCGCCTGAAGCCCCGCGAGGAGTGGCCCGAGGGGCAGACCTTCGAGGGGCTCAAGGCCGAGCTCGACGAGGCGCTGACCTTCCCCGGCATGCCCAACCTCTTCTGGATGCCGGTGCAGACGCGCACCGAGATGTTGTCGACCGGGATCCGCTCGAACCTCGGCGTCAAGATCTTCGGCCCCGACCAGGCGGCGATCGAGCGCGCCGCCATCGCCATCGAGGGCGCGCTCGGAGAGATCCCCGGCACGCGCCGCGCCTTCGCCGAGCGCGAGTCCGGCGGCTTCTACCTCGACTTCACCATCGACCGCCACGCCGCCGCGCGCTGGGGCCTCTCGGTCGCCGAGATCAACATGGCGATCGAGACCGCCATCGCCGGCATGCCGATCACCGAGCTCGTCGACGGGCGCCAGCGCTTCCCGGTCTCGGTCCGCTACGCGCGCGAATACCGCGACGACCCGGCTGCCCTCGCACGCGTCCTGGTGCCGACCGGCTCGGGCCGGCCGGTGCCGCTCGGCGTCGTCGCCAGGATCGAGACGGTCTCCGGCCCGATGATGATCCGCAGCGAGGCCGGCCAACAGGTCGGCTTCGTCTTCGTCGACGTCGCCGAGGATCGCGCCATCACCGACTACGTCGCCGAGGCCGAGCGCGTCATCGCCTCCGAGGTGAGCCTGCCGCCGGGCACGCGCATCACCTTCGCCGGCCAGTTCGAGAGCTGGGAGCGCGCCTCCGATCGCCTGGCCTGGGTGATCCCGCTGACGCTCCTCCTCATCGTGCTCCTGCTCCTGTGGACGACGCGCTCGTGGATCGAGACCGGCATCGTGCTCCTCGCCGTGCCGTTTTCGCTCATCGGCGCGATCTGGGCCCTCTACCTCCTCGACTACGACGTCTCGGTCGCGGTCATGGTCGGCCTCATCGCGCTCGCCGGCCTCGACGCCGAGACCGGCGTCGTGATGCTGCTCTACCTGACGCTCTCGCATCGCCGTCGCGTCGAGGACGGCCGCATGCGCACCCACGGCGACCTGCTCGCCGCCATCGTCGAGGGCGCCGCGCAACGCATCCGCCCCAAGCTCATGACGATCCTCGTCAACATCGTCGGCCTCGCCCCGATCCTGTGGAGCGACGGCACCGGCTCGGACGTGATGAAGCGCATCGCCGTGCCGCTCTTCGGCGGCGTCATCACGAGCTTCCTGCTCGAGCTCACCGTCTACCCCGCGCTCTTCGCCATCTGGAAGGGCTACCGCCACCGCGCCGAGCGCGAGGATCTTCCGCTGGGGCCACTGCCGCCGGCCACCCCGGACCCGGCGCCACCGCCCGGACCCGACCCGGTGCAACCAGCCGCGCCCGAAGGAGCCGCGCCATGACCCCGACCTCCAGACCGCTCCCTATATTAATGATACTGGCCACCGCGCTGCTCGCCTGCGCCGAACCGCCCTGGCCGGACGTCACGCCCGATCCGGCCCCACCCGATCCACCCGCCCGGGTCACCGCGCCTCCGGCCACGCCGGCCCCCACGCCGACGCCCGTGCCCACGGTCGAGCTCGACCCCGAGCTCGTCACGGCGCTGCGCCCGATCTTCACCCACAACGACGCGATCCACCGCGCGCTCGCCGGCGACACCACCGACGGCGTCGCCCCCGCCGCGCTCGCCATCGCCGACGCCGCGCTCGGCGTGCGCCCCCAGGTCAAGGACGCCACGACCCAGGCGCTGCTCGCCGAGATCGAGACCCGCGCGCGCCACCTCGCGCACGACGCCGCGATCGACGCGCTGCGCCTCGCCTACGGCGAGCTCTCCAAACCGCTGGTCGCGCTGGCCAGCGCCGTTCCCGCGCTGCGCGAGGGTCGCCACGTCTTCGAGTGCCCGATGGCCAAGGGCTACCAGAAGTGGCTGCAGGCCGAGCCCTCCCTGCGCAACCCCTACTTCGGCGCGAAGATGCTGACCTGCGGCGAAGAGAGCGTCTGGACGCCTTGAACGCACGGGCACGCGCGCCCTCCCACCGCCGCGCGATCGCTGCTATCATGCGCCGCACCAGGAGACGACGATGCGCGCATGGCCCACGACGGGACTGGTCTCGATCATCGCGTGCACGATGGCCTGCGGCGACGACGCCGTTCCGCGCGCCGACACCTCCCAGCTCGAGCTCGACGCCGACCTCACCGACGCGCCCGCCGACCTGAGCGCTCCACGCGACGACGCGCCCGCGCCTTCGGACACGTCCGTCGCCGACGTCGATCCCCCCGACGCCGAGACCGCCCCACCCTGGAGCCCACCCGTCGTCGCCTACCCACCCGAGGGCGAGCCCGCCCCGTTCTACCTCTCCCAGACCGGGCTCTATCGGGACTTCGCCGCGCGCACGCTCGCCCCCGACCTCATCGCCTTCGAGCCCGCCTTCGAGCTCTGGTCCGACGGCGTCGACAAGCGCCGCTGGGTGCGCCTGCCCGAAGGCTCGCGCATCGACACGAGCGACCTCGACCGCTGGCAGCTCCCGGTCGGCGCCACCCTCTTCAAGGAGTTCTCGATCGGCGGCAAGCTCCTCGAGACCCGCGTCATCGCGCGCCTCGGACCCGGCCGCTACGACTACTGGATGGGCGCCTTCATCTGGGACGACGCCGAGCACGACGCGCGCTACGCCCCCGACGGCGGCACCGACGTGCGCGACAGCGCGCACGACGTCCCGTCCTCCACCCAGTGCTGGACCTGCCACAACGGCGACCCCGGCCACGCGCTCGGCCTCTCGGCGATCCAGCTCGACGCCGCCGGCCAGCTCGACGCGCTCATCGCCGCCGACCTCCTGAGCGACCCACCCGCCACGTCGCATCGCCCGCTCACCCCACCCGGCGACGACACCACGCGCATCGCGCTCGGCTACCTGCACGCCAACTGCGGCCACTGTCACAACGACTACGGCAGCGCGCGCCCCGACAGCGACATGGACCTGCGTCTGCGCGTCACCGAGCGCACCGTCGAGGCGACCGCCACCTATCGGACCACCGTCGGCGTCGCGCTCCAGAACTTCTTGAACGACGGCTTCACCTGGCGCATCGCCCCGGGCGACCCGGCGGCGAGCGCCGTGCTCTACCGCATGACGATCCGCGGCAAGGGGCAGATGCCCGCGCTCGGCACCGAGCAGGTCCACACCGACGGCGTCACCGCGGTCGACGCGTGGATCCGCGCACTCTGAAGGAGGATGGCTTCATGGCCAAGGTCACGGGAATCGGCGGCGTGTTCTTCAAGAGCAGGGATCCGGCGGCACTCGGCAAATGGTATCGCGAGCGCCTGGGGCTCGACATCGCGCCGTGGGGTGGCGCCGCGCTGCGCTGGCACGACGATCCGCGCGCGGCCGTGGGCTACACGGTCTTCACCATGTTCTCGGAGGACACCGGCTACTTCGCGCCGAGCGACAAGCCCTTCATGGTCAACCTCAGGGTCGACGATCTCGAGGCGCTGCTGGCGTCGCTCCGGGACGCGGGCGAGCGCGTGCTCGACCGGCGTGAGGAGGGACCCAACGGCAAGTTCGGCTACGTGCTTGATCCCGAAGGCACGTTGCTCGAGCTGTGGGAGCCGGTGCTGGACGATCCCTACTACTGAGGGAGCGCGGGCACCGATCGAGCGAGCACGAACCCGATTGCCCGTAGGCGATCGTCACGCGTCCGGGCGGGAAGCGGGGAGCCCCAGCGCGCGGCGTAGTAGAAGACCTCGTCGAAGGTCTGGGGCGGCCCTCCGTCGATCGTCACGGTGCGAGCGGGGCGTGCGGGGAGCGCGCGGGCGCGATCGAGGAAGCGCTCGACGAAGGGGTTGTCATCCTTCGTGGTGGGCGGCCGCCCGTGGGGACGTCAGCTGACGAGCGGCAGCGTGAGCTCGGTCTCCCAGGTGGCAGGGTCGGGACTCGCGCCCGGGTCGGTGAGGTAGCTCTCCCAGAGCTCGGCCGAAGGGGTGTGACCGCGCTCGACCACCCACTTCGTCATGGCGCCCCAGGCCTCGCCCAGGCCGTCGTAGGGTCCGCGGTAGATCGTGCGCGCGGCGGTCACGGCGGGAAGCTCACCGTTGGTGACGCGGCCCTGAGGCGTCACCGGCGAGGCGACGGTGACGCCGACCTCGAGGTCCCACACCTCGGCGTTCATGGCGTAGTAGTGGCTGAAGACCGCGCCGGTCGGGGTGACGCCCTGACCCATGACGGTCGCCATGACCTCGCCGATGGCCGGCCCCATGACCGCCTGGATGTCGGCGGGCGCGATGCACATGCGGATCACCGCGGCGCGTTGGGCCGCGGTCTCGACGACGCGGGGTTCTTCGATCATGCCGTGCGCCTCGGTGGGGCGTCGCACTGCGCGACGATCGCACATCCGAACCGGTTGTCCAGCGCCGACAACTGCGGGATCGCGCGCTGGAGATCCGCGCTCTCGCGACCCCCTCGACGTGCCGACGCATCGTGTGGGTCGAATTTGAGTCGGCCGCTCCGCTCCGGTAGACCCTGCCGCC
>WYBB01000250.1 GCA_011526585.1 Deltaproteobacteria bacterium | reverse complement strand
TGAGCGTCAGCGGGTCGCCGTTGGGGTCGCTGTCGTTGGCGAGCACGTCGACGGTGACGGTGACGCCCTCGTCGGTGGTGACGAAGTCGTCGACCGCGAACGGCGGGCCGTTGACGACGATGACCACATCGCCGACCGAGGACGAGCCGTTGGTCGTGTTCGTCAGGGTGTAGCTGAACTCGACCCGGCCGACGAAGCCCTGGGCAGGCACGAAGGTGAAGGTGCCGTCGGCCTCGAGGGTGAGCGTGCCTTCGCTCGGATCGGGCGCGGTGCCCTGGGTGATCGTCACGCTCACGGTCGAGCCGGCCGGGTAGAAGTCGTTGGCGAGCACGCCGAGGTCGGGGTCGCTGATGGTCAGCGTGGTGTCGATGTTGGTCGCGTACGCGTCGTCGACGGCGACCGTCGCGTCCTGCGAGACGCAGGCGCCCTCGGCGCAGATCTCGCCGGGGTCGCAGTCGGTGTTGTCGAAGCACTCGACGCAGGTCGGGCCGGCCTCGGCGTTCACGTCGCAGTTGGGGGCGAGCGCGTCGCAGCCCCAGTCGGTCTGGCCGGTCGGCTTGTCGTCCTCGCAGGCGACGCAGTGGTCGTCGTCGGGGCCGGCGACGCCGACCTCGCAGACGGGGAGATCGGTCGTGCAGCCGGAGTCGACGGTGCCGGCGGTGCGGTCGTCGAGGCAGGCGACGCAGATCCCGGCCGTGAGGTTGCAGACCTCGCCCTGCGAGCAGTCGGTGTTGTCGTCGCACTCGACGCAGCGGCCGCCCGGCACGTTGACGTCGCAGATCGGGGTCGTGCCGCCGCAGCCCTCGTCGACGGCGTTGGCGCTCGCGGTGTCGGCGCAGACGACGCAGGTGCGGATCGTCACGCCGCCGCCGCCGGCGATCGAGCCCTGGTCGACGCAGACCGGCAGCTCGGTCTCGCAGCCGGAGTCGATCGCGGGGTAGGAGGCGTCGTCGACACACGGCTCGCAGAGGTCGCTTACGGGGTCACAGACCTCGCCGCCGGAGCAGTCGGCGCTGGTGATGCACTCGACGCAGGTGTTGGATTGGGTGTCGCAGGTCTCGCCGGACGGGCAGTCGGCCTCGACCAGGCACTCGATGCAGGTGTTGGTCGTGGTGTTGCAGACCTGGTTGTCGCAGTCGGCATCGACGGTGCAGTCGACGCAGGTGCCGGTGTCGGTGCCGCCGTTCTTGCAGGCGTTCAGGGTCGCGTCTTCGCAGCCCTTGTCGAGCACGCCCGGGCCGGTGTCGACGCAGGGCACGCACTCGCGGTCGGGGATGTCGCAGACCTCGCCCGCGACCGAGCAGTCGCCGTCGGCCAGGCAGTCGACGCAGGTGCCGCCCCCGGTCGCGACGTCGCAGGCGTTGATGATCGTCTCGCAGCCTTCGTCCACGCCGCCGACCGGCTGGTCGTCGACGCAGCCGACGCAGGTCTCGGTCTCGGGGTCGCAGGTGCCGCCCGCGGGGCACTCGGCGCCCGGGGTGCAGGCGCCCGCGCCGTCGCAGGCATCGCCGACGGTGCAGCCGTTGTCGTCGTCGCAGGTCGTGCCCTGCGGCTGGAAGCCGGCGTCCGCACAGACGCCGCCGACGCAGGTGTCCTGGTTGGTGCAGGCGGTGCCGGTGTCGCCGCAGAGGGTGCCGTCGACGGCGTTGCGCGGCAGGCAGTTGCCCGCGCCGTCACAGGTGTCGGGGTCGGTGCAGGTCGTGTCGGCGGTGTCGCCGCAGGCGCTGCCGACGGGCGACGGGTTCGGTGTGCACGTGCCGGTCTGGCAGGTCGGGGCGGAAAAGCAGGTGCTCGCCTCGCCGCAGGTGCCGCCCTCGTTGATGACCGTCGGCACGCACGCCCCCTCGACGCATTCGTAGTCGGCGCAGAGGGTGTCCTGGCTGTCGCACTGGACGCCGTCGCAGGGGTCGACGAGGAGGTTGCCGATGGTGACGCGGCCGCAGTTGCACTTCGAGGCGTTGCTCGGGATGGCCTGCGCGGTGCCGTTGCAGTTGGCGTTGGCCTGGTTGTCGTAGCTCGTGCAGGTGCCGGTGTCGACGACGCCGTCGCTGTTGTCGTCGACACAGAGGATCTCGACTTGCACCGTGCGCGTCGTGAACAGGCAGGTGCCGCCGCTGCCGGTGCAGTTGGCGATGACCGCGCCGGGGCAGGTGGCCGCCGCGGTGCCGACCGAGGGCACGTCGCCGCAGGCGTCGTTGTCGCCGTTGTGGTAGGTCGGCGGCGACGCGTTGTAGTTGCAGGTCCCGGCCGGGCTGAGGATGTCCCGATAGCAGACGTTGCCCGGGTCGGTGCGGGCGTCGCCGCCGACCTGGTTCACCCACAGCCCGATGTCGTAGCGGTCGGGGCCGGACTCGATGGTGAACTCGACGTCGGCGAGCACGGTCGAGCCCGGCTCGCAGGTCAAGACGGCGCCGTTGGCGATGCGGGCGCTGCCGACGCGGAGGTCGTTGGCGGTGCAGTTGACGTTGCCGGCCGCGGACACGACGCACGGCTGGTCGGGCAGGCCGGTCTGGGCGCGGGCCTCGTGCGTGTACGCGAAGACGGCGCCCGCCAGAGCGAGCGGGCCGAAGAACCGTGGGGGACGAAGGTGAGTCATGGCCGGCTCGCGAAGTGTGAGGGTCTCGGGTGCATTCTACGAGATTGCCGGTGTCCAGCCCTGCAGGATTCCGCAGAACCCCCGAGATGAGAACAGTCAGCCCAAAACAGGGCCGGGAGTCAATCCCGTAGGCGGCAGGATACGTATTCTGACTGAATGCGCAAGGCCGGTCGAGCCAGCCGGGTGGCGGCGACCCGGCGCGATGTCCCCTACGGTCCGTGCCCGCCGGCCGCGCTTGCGAGCGTGTGGTGCGATCTGCTACACACCGCGGTGATGTCGGGGTCGCTGCACCGTCTTCGCTGGCTCGTCGCGCTCGTCCTGGTGATGGGCACGCCGGGGCTTGGCGAGCTCGTCGAGAGCGTCGTGCACGCGGCGGTCGATGCCAGTGACGTGCTCGACACCCACCACGAGACCGACGACTGCGAAGACGCTTGCGACAGCGAGGGGTGCGCGGCCGGGTTCTTCCACACCTGCCGCTGCAACGCGCCGACGATCGTGCCGCTGACGCGCCCTCGAGGGCTCGCGGCGCCGTCCGAGACCACCGAGCTTCGCGGCTTCGCGGCCCCTTCGGGGCGAGCTCGTCCCGCGCACCGGGCGCCGCCCTTCCGTCCTCCGTCCGTCTGAGCCCTCGCGACGCGGCGTCGTGCCCGGTGATCTCCATCGCCGGGTGACGCGCCGTGCCTGCTCACAGTGGTGCGCGCGCACGTGGTGCGCGCCGCGGGCGGCCATGAGGGCCGTCCCGGAACTGGTTCGAGGCCCGAGGATGGAACCGATGTCGTCATCTCGACGCGGCAGCCGCTGGCTTGTCGCTGCTCTCACATGGACCTCTTGCGCGGGGCTCGCCCACGCGGCCGAGCCGGTCCCCGCGACGCTCACGTACCCCGAGCTCGCCGGCCCCGAGCTGACCCTCGACGCGCTGCTCGCGCACGCGCACGAGCACGCCCCGCGTGTGGCGCTCGACCGCGCCGACGACGCGCGCATCCGGGCGGCGCTCGAGGCAGCCGGTCGCGCGCTGCCGGACAACCCCGAGCTCTCGCTCGGCGTCGGCCCACGCGTCGAGGATGGCGCGGTCGGCGTCGACTTCGAGGTCGGGCTGAGCCAGCGCTTCGAGATCGCCGGTGAGCGCGCCGCCCGGCGTCGCGTCGCCGGTGCGGTCCGCCGCGGGATCGAGGCCGAGCGGCGCGACCGGCACTGGGACCTGCACACGACGGTGCACGCGCTCTTCTATCGCGCGCTGGTCGCACGGGAGCGCGTGGCGCTGGCGGCGCAGGTCGTCGCCTTCCAGGAGGAGATCGCCGCCATCGTCGGCAAGCAGCGCGCGGCCGGTGAGGTCTCGCAGCTCGACGAGCGCGTGGCGCTGGCGGAGTCGGCCAACGCGCGGCAGGCCCTCAGCGCCGCCGTGCAGGTCGAGCTCGGGCTGCGCCACGAGCTGGCGCTGGTCACCGGCTGGCCGGCGGACGCCCCGCCGCGTCCGCGCGGTGCGCTGACGCCGGTGACGCACCTGCCGCCCCTGGCCGAGCTGATCGCTCGGGCCGAGGCGTCGCGGCCCGATCTGGCGGTGCTCGACGCGGCGATCGCCGAAGCGCGCGCGCGCGTCGCGGCCGCCGATCGCGACCGCACGCCGGAGCCGACGCTCGGGCTCTCGTGGACGCGCGAGTCGTCCCCGGTCGGCGGCGAGGGAGCGCATGTCGTCATCGCGACGATCGGCCTGCCGCTGCCGCTCGTCGTCGAAAACGATCCGGCGCGGGCCGAGGCGCGGGCCGCGCTCGAGGTCGCGCTGGCCGAGCGGCGCCGCGCCGGGGCCGAGGTCGCGGCCGCGGTCACGCGCGCCTACCGCGCCGCCGAGCTCTCGACCCGTCGCCTGGCGACCTTCGGCAACGAGGTGCTGCCGCGCTTCGACGAGAACCTCGCCGCGCTGAGACGCGCCTTCGAGCTCGGCGAGATCGACATCTTCGGCCTCGCTTCCGGCCGCGAGCGTTTCCTCGAGGCACGGCGCGACGCGCTCTCCGCACAGGAGAGCTACTTCGACGCGCTGGCCGAGCTCGAGCACGCCGTCGGCATCGACATCCTCGACGCCGCGGGAGGAGAACACTGATGTTGCCCTGCAATGATTCGAAATCAATGCTGATTATCGTCGCATTCGCCGCGCTCGGCGTCGGCTGCGGCGGACAGGACCACGCGCACGAAGGCGCCGGGCATGACGACGAAGCCGCGGAGGGCGGGCACACCGCGCACGGGCGCGACGACGAGGAGCAGGGCCACCGGGAGATCGCGCTCGGCGCCGAGGCGATGGCGGTCTCGGAGATCCGCGTCGGCCGGGCGGAGCGGCGCGCGATCAGCGGCGGCGCCTCCTTCCCCGCCGAGGTCGCCTTCGACCCCGCGGGCACCGCGCACGTCTCGCCGCTGGGGGGCGGGCGCTTCTCGCGCGTCGAGGTCGCGCTCGGCCAGAGCGTCGAGGTGGGGCAGGTCCTCGCGACGCTGGTCTCGACCGACGTCGCCGACCTCGAGGCGCAGCTCGCCCAGGCGCGCGCCCGCCTCGCCGGGGCCGAGGCCGAGCTGCGTCGCAACGCCGAGCTGGTCAAGGAGGGGGTCGGCGCCGAGCGCGG
>WYBB01000249.1 GCA_011526585.1 Deltaproteobacteria bacterium | reverse complement strand
TCTTCGGAGAGAGTCAAACCAGGGAACGGCTCGCGTGAGGTCGTCATAGCCACCGTAGATCAGACCTGATCGCCGAGAGCAAGAGCTGCCGGCGCCAGATCAAATCATCAGCGGCGAAGCACTAGGTGGGGTCGCGCTCGAAAACGCCGAGGGGTTCGCGGCGCTCGAGCGGGCGCGCACGCGGATCGAGGACCTTTCGATCGCGACGATGCGCGCCGCGGAGGACGAGCGGCGGCGCTTCGCGCTGGCCTTGCACGACGGGGCGGGGCAGGCGCTGAGCGCGGCGCTCCTGCAGGTCGAGGCGCTCGGCGCGGCGGTGCCGGACGGGTCCGAGCGCGTCGCGCCGCTGAGGCGCATGCTCGCGGGCACGCTCGACGAGCTGCGACGGATCGCGCACGCGCTGCGGCCGGCGACGCTGGACTCGGTGGGTCTCACGGCGGCATTGCGCGAGCTGGTGGCGAGCGTCGCGACGCCGGGTCTCGAGGCGTCGCTCGTCACCGGCGAGGGCGATGGCGGACTCCGTGGTGAGGCGGCGCTGCACCTCTTCCGGATCGCGCAGGCGGCGCTCGCCAACGTGATGCAGCACGCGCGAGCGACGCGGGTGGAGGTCGCTCTCGCGCGGGAGTCGGACGCGCTCGCGCTGGTGATCCGCGACGACGGCGTCGGCTTCGAGTCACGCGCGCCCGGGCCGGGCGCGGGGCTCGGCCTGGCGGGGATCCGCGAGCGCGCGGCGGCGCTCGGCGGGAGCTGTCACATCGAGAGCGCGCCGGGCGAGGGCACACGGATCAGCGTGAATGTGCCGTGGGAGGACGCGTGAAGATCGAGGTGCTCATCGTCGATGACCACGCGCTCGTGCGCGAGGGGCTCGTCGCGGTCCTGGCGCTGGAGCCGGACCTGCAGGTCATCGCCCAGGCCCGCGACGGCGACGAGGCGCTCGGTCTCTTGGGGTCGAACGGGCCGGCGGTGGTGATCGTCGACGTCAACCTGCCGCGCATGAGCGGCATCGAGCTGACACGGCGCATCGTCGAGCGCTCGCCGTCGAGCGCGGTGCTCATCCTCAGCATGCACCGGGACAAGGAGGTCGTGCGTGCCGCCTTCGAGGCGGGCGCGCTGGGCTACCTCGCCAAGGACAGCCCGCGCGCCGAGCTGGCGGCAGCGGTGCGCGCGGTCGCGAGCAGGCAGCGCTTCGTCGGCCCCGGCATCGACCCGGGCTCGCTCGGTCCGGTGCTCCGAGGCGAGCCGCGCGCGCGCGAGGCGCTCAGCCCACGCGAGACCGACGTGCTGCGCCTCGTCGCCGAGGGGCTCGCGAGCAAGGAGATCGCCGATCGCCTCGGCCTGACCACGCGCACGGTCGAGTGGTACCGCGGCCAGATCATGGGCAAGCTCGGGATCGGCAGCGTCGCCGGGCTGGTGAAGTTCGCGCTCAGGCACCACCTGGTGGCGCTGGACGAGTGAGCTCGCCTTCCACGCGGTCGCGCCGGGGTCGGCGCCTCCGCCGCCAGTCCTCGCCGAGGCCGCGAGCTTCGCTCGCAGCCTCGACTGCGGGAAGGGCGGCGGAGGCATCCGACCTCCGTCGCTCCCTCACCGTTGGGCCCTTCGTTGCCCCGCGAACACCACGACGAGGCCGACCCCGATTCGCGGATGTGAGTCGATCGGGCGAGGCGCACGCGACCCCCGACGAGAGCCCTGCGGAGGAAGGTAAGGGTGAAGGGGAACCGAGCGAGCTCGGTCGCCTCTATTCAGCGGTGATGCCGACCCAGACGTCATGCGGGCCGAGCTCGCCCTCCGGGACGCAGAAGTAGCCGCCCGTGACCGGCAGCCCTCCGCCCGACAACGGGTCGCCCACATGCAGGAACGCGATGCCGACAGTGTCGAAGGTCAGCGTGAAGCACCACTCTCCGGACTCGGGTACGGGGACGAGCGGCATGGCCACACCGTTGTCGAAGAACACATCGTAGAGGTTCTCGGAAGGGTCAGTGAGCAAGCAGTGAGCGACGGTCGTGTCCGGTGCGGCACCTTGCCAGACCGCGATCATGTCGTCGTAGTCCACCCCTCCGCTGCCATCCGCATCTCCGACGGTGGTGATGACGAGCTCGATGTCCTGAGCACTCAGCGCGCAGTAGTCCCGAGGCTGACCCCAGACATTGAGAAACGCCAGGACGTCGAAGAAGTCCAACGTTCCGTTGCCGTCCAGGTCGACGTAGCAGGCCACATCCCCGGCCTGGAAGCCGCTCCAGAAGCGCGCGACGTCTTCGCCTCCGCTGTTTTCCTCTGGATTGAAGTCGAATTCCGGGACCGAGGTGGGCCGGTCGCAGAGTCCGCTCGGCGCGTAGCCGATCTCATAGTCGCCCGCGATGTACATCGCCGAGCCGGACTGCGACGTGAGGTAGCCCGCGAAGAATTCGATGCGCAAGGTCTCGTCGGGTGCGGGATCCTGGGTCACGAAGCGGCCGATGTGAACGCGCAGGTCGGCGTCGGGCGCCGTGGTTTGGAAGAACGGGTTGTAGGAGAACCAGCCCGCGCCAGGCGGTGGCACTGATGTGCTCTGCAGGCCGCCGACGAAGCCGGGATCTGCAAACACCGGGGAGGTCACGCCCAGCGCGACGAAGCTGTCGACGTCGGTCGGAGGATCCGAGGGCTCCCAGCCGGGAGTCGCGTGATGGAACGGCGTCGCTTGAGAGTTCTCGATAGTGACGTCGAAGACGTTGACGAGCCGACTCTCGGCGGTCGGCAGCGGTACGTAGACATCGATCACGTGATACGAGACCCCGTTTTCCTCCACGACCTGACGGTCACAGGCGATCGGCTCGGGAGGTGGGGGCGCCGCGTTGCAGCCGCCGGTGGGGCCGACTCCGCCGCTGTTGAACTGGTGGCACATCGGCTCGGGGTCGGGCAGGCCGAGGATGTTGCCGTGGTAGACGGTCTGCACGACGGCGCCGCCGTTGAGGGGCTCGCGCAGGCAGAGCGGCGCGCCATCGTCGGTGAGCTGGGCGCTGACGTCGATGTAGGGGTAGGCCAGGCCCTCGGCGGTGGGCAGGCCGGCGCTGAAGCCCTTGTTGCCGTCGTTGGCCGTCGCCGAGAAGGTCAGCGTGCAGTCGCCGCCGACGGCGGCGAGGTCCTCGAGGTCGAAGGCGAGGTTCCAGTAGCGCTTCTTGCAGGAGCCGGCGGGCGGGCAGGCGAGGTCCTCGTCGTCGCGATAGATCGCGTAGTTCAGGGTGTGGCCGGCGACGGTGACGTCCTGGTTGCCGGGCTCGAGCTCGGGGTCGATCGGGAACTCGACGTCGCCGCAGTCGACGACGAGCTCGCCGTAGAGGAGCGTGGTGTCGGTCGCGTCGGTGCCGGCGGTGCAGGCGAAGCCGAAGACCGCGGTCCAGTCGCGGGTCTGGTCGCCGCCGAAGAGGAGCTTCATCGGCTGGTCTTCGGCGTCGCAGCTGTCGAGCTTGGCCGAGCAGAAGACGTCCTCGAAGTTCACGATGATGTCGAAGAAGCCCTGGTTGGCTTCGCGCATCACGGTGAGGTTGAAGGTGACGAGGGTGTCCTCGTTCTCCTCGCAGAGCACGTCGAGGGTGCAGCCGTTGGGGCAGGGATCGCGCCAGCCGTCGGGGCCGGTCGGGGAGATGTAGGCGGGTGTGGTGTCGTAGAGGCCGTCGAGCCAGATCGTGACGCTGTTCCAGCGCTGGCCGCCGGGGCCGTCGGCGTCGCAGGGGCCGATGTAGGTGATGTCGCCGCCCTCGGTGTTGCCGAAGCGGTCGGAGCAGACCGCGTCGGGGTCGGGCGTGCCGCCGTTGAGGCCGGGCGTGCCGCGGCTCCAGACGGTGTCGCCGCCGGCGGCGATGGCATTCTTGACGCGCAGGTCGTAGCAGACCTTGCCGACGGCGGGCAGGTCGAGGGGCGCGATCGCGATGGTGAGGCCGTCGGCGGTGCCGGGGGTCGGGGTCGAGTCGGAGCAGGCCGCCGCGCCGAAGAGCGCGAAGGCGAGGCCGATGCGGTGGTGATGCATGGTGGATCCTCCGGTGACGGTGGAGGCATCGGTCGTCCCGCAACGCGACGCCGGCCTCGCCCCGAGGGTCGTATGGAGGCGGGGCGCGCCGCCACCTGCAGATCTACGGGCCGCGCGCTGAGCCAGGGTTCATTCACCCGCGCGCGACGCGGCGCAGATCGCTTGTCACCAGGGACGTGGAGGCGTACGCTCTTCGGGTCGTCGGTCCGGGAGAGTCACCGTGGCACAGTTCCATGCTCAGACTGGCGCGCTCGCACGTGCCGGTTCGGTGCCCGCCGTGCAGACGAAGCGGGATCGTGCGGGCGGCGCGGCCGACCAGCACAAGGTGCAGCTGCGGGCGATGTCCTTCGACGACGCCGAGCAATACCTCGCGCCCGAGGCGCCGGTGCAGCTCAAGCCCGCCGGTGGCGCGGGCGGGGTCGTGCAGAAGAAGGACACGACCAAGCCGGTCATCGACAAGCTCGACGCCGCGACGGTGGCCAAGATCATGGCCAGCCTCAAGACCTCCGCGGTGTGGGCGTCGGCGATCGCCAACTACAAGGCGCTGACGCAGGACGGCAAGGTGCCGCTCGAGGGCGGGGCGGAGGATGACCTCTTCCTCGAGCTGCTGGTCGCCGTCGAGGGCATGTACAGCTTCGCCGAGGGGCTCGATATCGGCATGCTGCTCGACGATGCGCAGGTGCGCGCGCGCATGATCGGCGAGGTCAAGAAGCAGGCGATCCCCGCGCCGCCAGCGCCCACGCCGGAGGACAAGCCCAAGGTCGAGATCCCCAAGAGCGGCACCTTCGGCATGGTCACGGCCGACACCGAGCTGGTCAAGAGCGACGGCTCGAAGCTCGCGCTCAAGGCCGGTGACGCGATCGAGTCGCAGGGGGCGGGCGCCGATGGGCTGCTCAAGGTGCTCGTGCACTCCGGCAAGAACGTCGAGGGCACGATCGATCCGAAGCTCTTCAAGCAGCAGCCGCGGATCTCGACCGACGACGACGGCAAGACCGAGGCCTACACCTACCAGAAGTACGCCGGCAAGGCGTTCATCGGCGAGCCCAAGGTCAGCGACGTCGACCAGGGCTCGCTCGGGGACTGCTTCCTGATCGCCGGCATGGGCGCGGTCGCCGCCGCCAACCCCGAGCTCATCAAGAAGGCGGTCAAGGACAACGGCGACGGCACCTACACCATCACCTTCCAAGAGCTGCAGAAGGACGGCAAGACCTTCAAGCCGCACTACGAGACGGTCGACAGCTACCTGCCGACCCGCGCCGGCGGGGCCCAGCGCACGGCCTACGCCCAGAGCGACACCGCCTACGACCCGGTGAGCGTGGCGTTGTGGCCGGCGCTGGTCGAGAAGGCCTACGCGCAGTGGCACGGCGGCTACACCGCGATCCAGCACGGCGGCCAGTCCGCCAAGGCGATGGAGGTGCTCACCGGCGTCAAGTCGGTGCGCTCGGCGATGCCCAAGGAGGAGGACGTCATCGCGACCTTCACCCAGTTCCAGAAGGAGAACAAGGCCGTCGTCTGCGGCACGCGCGACTGGATCCAGCAGACCGCCAAGAAGGACCTCTTCTCCGGCTCCGACCTCGGCCCCTATCGCGCGACGCTCACCGACGCGCAGGGTCTTTCGACGACGCCGGTCAAGGGCACGGTGCGCATCAAGGACGCCGCCGGCAAGGGCGGCACCGCGAGCGACGACAAGAAGGGCAAGCTCACCGGCGCCTCGGTCGACGCGGGCACGGTCGGCTACGACACCGGCAGCGTGAGCCTGACCTACAAGAAGGACATGGCGCCGGCCGCCGCCAAGGACCTCGAGGCGACCTACGACTTCGAGGGCGCGCTCAACCAGGGCATCAACATCTACGGCAACCACGCCTACATGTTCCGGGGCGTGCAGGGCGACACGCTGCTCTTCCAGAACCCGTGGGGCCCGGCTGCGAGCAAGCACCCCAAGCCGATGACGGCGTCGCAGTTCCGCGAGTACTTCGAGACGATCGCGGTCAACGCGCCGCTGCCGAACCAGGACAAGTGAGCGCGCGCGCGTGGATCGGGGTGACGCTCGCCGCGGTCGCGCTCTCCGGGTGCGGCCCCGAGCGCCCGCCGCGACCCACCGCCGAGCCCGAGAACCCAAGGTCGACCGTGCTGGATCAAGACAAGCCCGATGAATGCCAGGTGCTCGTCGGCGAGGGCGACGACCTCGCCGCGGTGCTGGCCGACGCGCCCGCCGGCGCCGTGGTCTGCGTCGCGCCGGGGCGACACGCGGCGAACCTCGATATCATGCGCAGCGTGACATTGCGCGGGATCGGCGCGCCGGGCGCGGCGGTCCTCGACGGCGGTCGCAGGGGCGCGGTGATCCAGGTCATGACCGATGACATCGTCGTGCGTGTCGAGCAGCTCACGCTCGTCGACGGCAGCGCGCCGCAGGGTGGGGGCGTGTCGCTCGGCGCGCTCTCGCGGGTCGAGCTCGAGGCCTGCGCGCTCAGCGGTCACGTCGGGCGGCAGGGGCCGGGCGGCGCGCTCTTCGCCGACCAGGGCACGCTCGTCGTCACGCGCTGCCGCGTGCACGAGAGCCGCGCCACCGACGGGCACGCGCTGGCGGCCGACGGGATCGCGTCGGTCTCGGTCAGCGACTGCCTGCTCGTCGGCGAGGGTGGACCGGGCGAGGCGCTGGTGCGGGTGCACGACGGGGCCGATCTGACGATCGTGCGCTCGACCCTGGTCGCCGAGGGCGGCGCGGTGGCGCTGCACGCGTCGGGCACCTCGTCGCGCGCGCCGGAGGTGACGATCAGCGACAGCGTGCTCGCCGGGCGCGAGGCCATCGACGCGCCCCAGCCGTTCCCCGGCAAGGTCCGCGTGGCGCGCTCGATCCTGTCGGCGGCGACGCCCGGCGCCTATGCCGACCAGGGCGGCACGACGATCGGCGCGCCGGGTTTCTCCGGCGATGGCGACGAGCCGTACCGCCCGCGCACCGGCTCGGCCGCGTGTGGGATCGCCCAGGGCGGCGAGCCCGATCTGAGCGGCCGCCCACGCCCCGCGCAAGGCGCCTGCGCCGGAGCCTTCGAGCCTTGAGCCAGGGCGCGGAGAGACCCGCGCTCGGGCTGGTCGGCTGTGGGATCTGGGGGCGCAAGATCTTGCGCGAGCTCCTCGGGCTCGGCGCTCGGGTCGCGGTGGTCGAGCCCGACCCGGCGGCGCGCGCCGCGGTCGCGCCCGATCCGCGTGTCACCTTCACGACCCTCGAAGCGCTCGAGGCGGTCGCCGGGATCGTCGTCGCCACGCCCGCCTCGACGCACATCGAGGTGGTGCCGCGCGCGCTGGCCCATGGCGTGCCGGTCTTCTGCGAGAAGCCGCTCACGACCTCGGCGCAGGACGCCGAGCGGCTGGTCGCGCTCGGCGGCGAGCGTCTCTTCGTCATGCACGTCTGGCGCTATCACCCTGGGATCACGGCGCTGGCGGCGATCGCGCGCGCGTCCGAGCTCGGTCCGGTCCAGGGGCTCGTCACGACGCGCACCAACTGGGTGAGCCCGCGCACGGACGTCGATCCGATCTGGACCCTCCTGCCGCACGACGTCTCGATCGCGCTGGCGATCCTCGGCGCGATCTCCACGCCGCGTGACGTCTTGATCGATCGTGATGCGAGGGGACTGCCGGCCGGACTCTACGCAAACTCGGGCGGCGTGACCGAGCCGTGGTTCATCGTCGAGGCCTCGACGCGCTACGCCGACAAGCGGCGCGAGGTGCGCTTGCACGCTCGCGACGGGGTCGCCGTGCTCGCGCATGGCGAGGCCACCTACCTGGAGATCGCCACCGGCGCCGGGCTCACGCCCGTGATCGAGCGCCGGGCCTTCGACCCACGCCCCGCGTTGGCGATCGAGCTCGAGGCCTTCGTCGCCCACCTCGAGGGCGGACCACCACCACCGACGACCGCAGCCGAGGGGCTCGTGGTGGTGCGCGCCGTCGAGGCGCTGCGCCGTCTGGGAGGTCTCGCGTGAGCGTGCGCGCCACCGTCGTGATCCCGACGACCGGCGAGCGCGGGCCGCTGCTCGAGCTCTCGCTGCCGACGGTGCTCGCGCAGAGCGTGGCGGAGCTCGAGGTCTTCATCGTCGGCGACGGGGTCGGACCCGGCGCGCGCGACACGATCCAACGCTTCGTGCGCGAGGACTCGCGCGTTCGCTTTTTCGACTTCGAGAAGGGCCGCCGCCGTGGCGAGCGCCGGCGCCATCACGTGCTCGCCGAGGCCCGCGGCGAGATCGTCTGCTATCTCTGTGACCGCGACCTGATGCTCGCCGACCACGTCGCGGTGCTCGAGCGCGCGCTCGCCGACGCCGACTTCGCCTACACGCTGCCGATCTTCATCCCTCACATGAGCGACGAGCTCGTCTTCCAGCACACCGACGACTACAGCGACCCCGCGGACCGCGCGACGCGCTCGTGCAGCCTGCCGCTGTCCTTCGTCGGCCACACGCTCGCGAGGTATCGCCGACTGCCTCACGGCTGGCGCGCCGCGCCACCCGGCGTCGCCACCGACGCGCACATGTGGAGGCAGTTCCTCGCCGAGCCGAGCTGCCGCGTCGCGTTCTGCCCGCGGCCGACCATTCTCTACTTCCACCGCGATCCCCACCCCGGGCTGCCCGTGCCCGAGCGCGCCCAGGAGCTCACGATCTGGGCCGAGCGCATGCGCGCGCCCGGCTGGCAGGCCGCCTTCGTCGAGCGCGCACGCGACCTCGCCATCGCCGATCGAGCCCGCCTCGCGCGCTCACCGCTGCGCGCCGCGCTCAAGCGCTGGATCGGCGCTCGCTCGCCCGGGACACTGTCATGGCTGCGCGAGCACCGGAGCCTGTCCGCGCTCGGCACCTGGGCTCGCGGCCAGCTCGCCCCGTACTCGCCGCGCGGCGCGCTCGCCGCCGCCCGCCTCGCACGCACGACCATGGAGAGCCATGTCTTGCGTCCCCACGTCGAAGACTTCGAGTCCGCCGAGCTCGTGCCCGGCGTGCGCCTCGAGGTGTGCTGGGTCGGCGAGCGGGTGGGCCCCGGACCGCGGTGTGCGGTCTTCGCCTTCGGCGACGAGCTCATGCGCCTGGACTGCTTCGAGGGCGAGGGGGCGCACATGCATCTGGCGATGCAGCAGACCAACGCCGCGACGCGCGGCGACATCGCGCGCCTCTGGTTTCCGCCCGGGTCGGTGGCCGACAACATCGCGCGCGGCGCGTTCGAGCTCGAGCACAACCTCGCCTATGCGATCGCGGTGAACAAGGATCCGCGTGTGCGGGCGTTGCGCGTGCCGGCGGAGCGGCTCGCGCACGCGGCGGCGTGGATGCGTGAGCGCATGGAGCAGATGGTCGCAGCCCGCGGGCTCAGCGTGAGTACGCGTCCGCGGCCGTGAGCTCGTTGATGAGCGGCCGGCCCTCGCGGTAGCGCGCGAGGTTGTCGCAGGCGATCGCCAGGGCGCGCGCTCGCTTGTCGGGCAGGGGCGGGGTCTGGTGCGGCGTGATGAGCACGTTGGGCAGGCGCCAGAGCGGGCTCGTCTTCGGCAGCGGCTCGACCGCGAAGGTGTCGAGAGCCGCGCCGCCGAGGTGGCGTGAGCGCAGCGCCCGGACGAGCGCGCGCTCGTCGACGAGGCCGCCGCGGGCGACGTTGATGAGGAAGGCGCCGGGTCTGATCGCCGCCAGCGCCGCCTCATCGATCATATGGTGGGTCGCGTCGGAGAGCGTGGCCGCCAGCACGACGAAGTCGCTCTCGCGGAGCAGGAGATGCAGCGGCGCACCCTCGTCGGCGGCGAAGACCTGGTCGACGCCGGGTGGCGCGGGGGCGACGCGGCGCCGATAGGCGATGACGCGCATGCCCAGCGCCTTGGCGAGCGGCGCGAGCGCGCGCCCGGTGTGGCCGAGGCCGACGAGGCCGAGGGTCTGGCCGTGGAGCGCGCGCCGTCGATCCGGGTGGCGCGGGCGCCAGCGGTGCAGGAGCTGATCGAGGAGCGCGCGGCGTACGTCGTAGGCGAGCGCGAGCATGAAGTGCAGCGCGTGCTCGGCGAGCGCCGGTGCGGAGCGGCCGGCGGCGCCGCTCAGGCGGATCCCGCGCGCGAAGAGCTCGGGGCGCGCGCTGCGCTCGAGGCCGGCGTGGTCGAGGTGGATCCAGCGCAGCGCGGGCGCGACGACGCCGCGCAGATCGAGGTCGTGGGCGAGGTAGGCGACCTCGGCGTCAGCGAGCGCGGCGTGGAGCGCGCCTCGATCGCGCGCGTCGAGGAAGTCGCAGCACGCGCCCCCGGCGGCGTCGCGGAGCGCCTGACGCGCCGCCGGATCGAGGTCGACGGTACATATGAGGCGGCCGATCGCAGGCACGTCGTGCGCCGGTCGTTCGCTACGCGCCGTTGAAGCGCGCGGCGGCGGTCGGCGTGCGCGGCGCGGCCTCCTCGCCGAAGGGCAGGTAGGCGAAGGCGGGGTCGCGCGCGAGGGTCTCGGCGACGAGGGTCGACAGCGGCGGGAAGGCGTCGGCGCGCTCGGCGACATGGGTGGGGCGCGAGGGCCACGGCAGGTTCAGCGCCGGGTCCGACCAGTGGCAGCCGAAGTTGTCGTCGAGCGCGTAGGCGGCGTAGTCCTCGGAGACCGCCTGCAGGTGCAGCGTGGGCTCGGGGAAGTACCAGCCGTGCACGAGGCCGCGCGAAAACGCGATGGTGGTGTGGTCGTCGGCGCGGAGCTCGTAGAGCGCGGAGGCGCCCCGGGTCGGCGAGCCGGGGCGGATGTCGTGCAGGCCGACGAGGACGCGGCCGCTCACCACGAGCAGCGACTCGTCGTGGCGTCGGTGCAGGTGCATGCCGCGCAGGGTGCCGGCGGTGGACTCGACCAGGCTCCACTGGGCCGGCACGAAAGGGTTTCGCGCGCTCTGGCGGAAGAGCTCGGTGAAGGCGCCGCGCGCGTCGCGGTGCGCGCGATGCCGGAGGAGGACGACGCCCGCCAGCGGGGTGCCGGCGACGAGGTGCTCGACCTGGGGGACGTGCGAGTTGGACATGATCGCGTCCGTGTGGATGGGCGGGGCGCTCATACTCCACGAGCGATCCTGCTGTCCACTCTCGGAGCCGTGCAGGGCGGGACTCGAAGCGCCCGAGTCCGGTGAGAAGGCGCCTGGGATGCGGCGCAGGTACACCGCGGAGCTCGTGCTCACGCCGGGGCGTCGAGCGACGGCCTGTGTGCCGTGTCGGTAGCACCTATACAAGTCCGCATCCGTAGCACTTATAGATGTCCGCATATCACGACCGAGCCGACGGCGCCTTGCCGCCAGTTCTTGCTCTCTTGTGCTTGGTGCCGGCCGCAGCCGTCC
>WYBB01000248.1 GCA_011526585.1 Deltaproteobacteria bacterium | reverse complement strand
TGTCGCAGTCGGCCGAGTCCGCGAGCGAGACACGCGCGGGCCAGGAACGAACGAGGGCGCGACGAGGCGACCCCACGGTCGCCGCAGGAGCAACCGAGTGAAGTGACGCCGCCCCCGCGTGTCGCAGCCGGCCGAGTCCGCGAGCGAGACACGCGCGGGCCAGGAACGAACGAGGGCGCGACGGGGCGACCCCACGGTCGCCGCAGGAGCAACCCAGTGAAGTGACACCGCCCCCGCGTGTCGCAGCCGCGGACTCACCTCATCCAGGGGCGGGGGTCGAGGGCGATGCCGTCCTTTCGCAGCTCGAGGTAGAGGCGCTTGCCGAAGAAGCTCTCGCTGTCGCCCATCGCGCCGAGGACCTGGCCGGTCTTGACCTTGTCGCCGACGGCGACCTCGATCGTCTCGAGGTGGGCGTAGAGCGAGGCGTAGCCCATGGTGTGGTCGATGATGACGACGCGACCGAGGCCGGCGATCCACCCGGTCCAGGCGATCCAGCCCCAGTAGATCGCGCGCACGTCGGTGCGGCCTTCATCGGGTGGCGGGCGCAGGGGCACGAAGTGCGCGCCGCGCCAGACCGAGCGGATCCCCTTGTAGGTGCGCGTGCCGTAGCCGCCGACCAGGTCGCTGTTGCGGATCGGCGTCGCCAGGCCGCCGCGCGTCTCCTCCATGTAGAGGCGGCGGCGCTCGGGGTGCTCCTCGGCGGCGAGCGCCTTGACCTTGTCGGCGATGACGGGGTCGAGCTTCTCCATCTCCTGCGCGTAGGCGGCGTAGAACTCCGGCTCGGCGACGACGGCGGCGAGGAGCGCGGACTGCTCCTCCTTGTCCCAGGCGAGCTCCTGCTCGAGGCGGCGGATCGCCTCGCGCGTGCGCTCGAGGTTGGTGGTGCGGCGCAAGAGGTCGATGCGCGCGACCTCCCAGGTGGCGAGGTCCTCGGCGTAGATGCGGATGCGCTCGCGATCGGCGAGCGCGAGGAGCTCGCGGGCGGCGCGGCGCGCCTCGAAGGTCACAAAGCTCGGGGTGGCGCCGGGCGCGGGCAGGAGATCGGCGAGCGCCGAGGTGCGGCGCGTGCGAGCGAGCAGTGCCAGACGCGTGGCGACGAGCGCGCGGCTCTGCTCGAGCGTGGCCGTCTCTCGATCGAAGCGTCGGGTCTCGGCGGCGAGGTCGCGCGCGAGCAGCGCCTCGAGCTCACGCTCGGCGGCGAGCGCTTCGCTGCGGTCGGCGATGTTCTTGTCGAGGCGGTTGCGCGCCTCGATGATCGACGCCTCGGGGCGGAGCAGGCGTCGGATGTCCTGGCTCGGTCGGCGCGGCACGAGCGGCGGCGGCTCCGGCACGATCAGGCTGTCGAGGTCGGGCGCGGCCGCGCGGATGGCCGTCGGGCCGAGCGCCGCCACGAGGCAGGCGAGCGCCAGCGCGGTCGCGCTCCGCGTGGTCACGGCGTACGCCCCGGAGCGCCGTGGCGGTTCTTCCTGAGCGCGTGCAGGCAGGCGAGGAGCGCGAGGCCGAGGCCGCCGATGACGACGCCGGCGAGGTAGGGCGCGGAAACGACCGGTGTGCGCTCCGTGCCAGGCAGGAGCGAGGCGAGATCGGCCAGCGGCAGGTCGATGAAGAGGCCGATGGCGATCGCCAGGGCGGCGGCGGCGGCGCCGAGGATCAGCCCCAGCCAGACGTAGCGCGCCATGAGCCAGCGCTCGGTGGCGCCGAAGGCGCGGTAGAGCTCGAGCTCGCGCGCGCGCGCGACGTGCGCGAGCGTGACGCGCTGGTAGACGCCGAGGGCGCCGGCGACGAGCGCGAGCACGGCGAGCAGGAACCCGGCCGTGCGCGCGGCGAGGCCGGCGTCGAAGATGAACGCGAGGTGGCGCGATTCGAAGGGCGCGCGCTCGACGCCGCTGACCTGTTCGATGGCGGCGACGCGCGCGCTGAGCGCGTCGAGCGAGGCCTGGTCGACGACGGCGCCGCGCTCGAGGGTGATGCGCGCGAGGCCGCCGCGCGGGAAGACCGCGTCGTCGAGGCCGGCGAGCAGCTCCTCGCCCAGGATGGCGACGAGCTCGTCGCGCTGCGCGCCGGGGCCGACGTAGGCGACCTCGCGCACGCCGTCGAGGCGGGTGAGCGCCTGGAGGACCGCTTCGGTCGCCGGCTCGTCGAGCTTCGGATCGAGGCGCGCGCGCACGACGACTTGCTCGGCGATGGCGCCCTCGGCCGCGGTCGTCACGCGCAAGACCCAGAGCGAGAGCCCCGCGAGCACGAGGCCGAGCGCCAGGGCGACGGCCCCGATCAGGCTCGCGAAGGGGCGCTCGCGGACGAGCGCGAACGCGGCGAGCACGTGGGTCACGGCGCGACCTCCTCGTCCGAGGGGCGCGGTCCCATGCCGGCGAGCGGCTCGAGGCCCTCGCTGGCGGCGCTGTCTTCGATGAGGAAGCCTTTGTTGAGCACGATGACGCGCTCGCCGAACGCGGCGATGGCGGCGCGGTCGCGCGTGGTGACGAGCACGGTCGTGCCGCGGCTGCGCACGTCGCGCAGCATCTGGTAGATCGCCTGCGCGCCTTCGGGGTCGAGGTTGCCGCACGGCTCGTCGGCGACGAGCAGCGCCGGCTCGTGAACGATGGCGCGCGCCAGCGCGACGCGCTGTTGCTCGAGGCCGGAGAGCCAGCGCGGCAGGGCCTCGGCATGGCGCTCCATGCCGACGAGCTCGAGGACCTGCGCGACCTTGGCGCGCGCCCGCTCGCCGGAGACGCCGAGGATCTCGAGCGGCACGGCGACGTTGGCGCGCACGCTGCGATCGGGCAGGAGGCCAGGGTCCTGCCACATGCGCCCGATCGCGCGGCGCAGGAACGGACGCTGTTCGGGCTTGAGCACGGCGAGGTTGCGGCCGGCGACCAGGATCTGGCCGTCGCTTGGCTTGAGCTCGGCCAAGACGAGGGCGCACAGCGTCGACTTGCCGGCGCCCGAGCGCCCGGTCAAGAAGGCGAGCTCGCCCTCGTGCACGCGGAACGACACGTCCCTGAGCGCTTCGAGACCGTTTGGGAACCGCATGGTCAGGCGGTAGATCTGGATCACGCGGCCGCTTCTACCACGCGTTGTCCGCCAGGTCGAAAGAGGTAAGGCGCGCGTTGACCGGCGGCGCGCTCGGGGTCTCCGCTGTGCTGATCGGCCGACCGGATTCCGGGAACAGGTCGTGGTTGACACCGTCCGATCGGCGCGGTACGCGCCCGCCACCGCTTTGATCTGCGCGAAAAGGAGCATGCTCGCATGAAGCTCAGAACCGGTTCCGCTCTCGCCCTCCCGACCTTGCTCGCGACGCTCGTGGCCGCCACGCCGGCCGCGGCCACCGAATCCCGCATCCACGCGATGGGTGGGGGCGTCAAGCTCTGGACCATCGAGGACGAGGCCAACATCTTCGACTTTCCCTCGCTGCTCGTGCGCTGGGGCAACCGCGTCTACGTCGATCAGATCCGCGCGACGACCAACGACATCCCCGGCGGCCACTTCGGCTTCCACTACAGCCTGAGCGACGAGACGGTCATCGCCTTCCTCGGCGCGCACATCAACTCCGGCACCAACGGCCCGCCGGCCGACCCGAGCGACACCGCCGGCAACTCCGGCTTCATCGGCACCGGCCACCCGATCACCGGCGGGCTACCGCTGGGCCTCGCGACCGGCCCGTTCATCGGGATCTCGCCGCAGGCGGCGCTCGCCTCGCCCGGCGCCGAGACCAACGCCGAGTACCGCTACGGCATCATGTTCGCGACCCAGCTCGGCGCCAAGACGCGCTTCGGCCTCTCGCTGAACGTGCTCGGCGAGAACAACGACGTCGACTCGCCCAACAACGTGCAGACAGACAACGGCGGCCTGGTCTTCGACATCGGCCTCGGCCTCGGCGTCGACCTCGACGGCAGCGAGCTCGAGCTCGGCGCCGGCCTCGAGATCGGCATCCTCGAGTCCGCCGCCGACAACCAGGGCACCGGCGCCGACCTCGAGGACGTCTGGTCGGGCAGCCACTTCGGCCTGCGCGTGGGCGGTCGCTGGACCTTCGACTTCTTCGACCAGACCAAGATCGTCGCCTTCACCCAGTTCATGCTCGCCAACCAGGACGTCGAGCTGGTGAACACCCCGGCCGTGCCCGCGCCGAGCGGCTCGTACAGCGCGCTCTCGTTCATCCTCGGCGCCGATCTGCGCATCGAGCCGTTCCAGGGCGTGATCGTCAGCCCGGGCCTCGGCTTCTACGTCGCGCAGCAGACCCTCGAGAACCCGGGCACCGTGATCAAGGACGCCAACCTCCTCTTCGGCCTGCCCTTCTACGGCATCGCGGTCGACCTCGAGCTGGCGTCGTGGGTCTCGATGCGCTTCGGCGCGCAACAGTTCGTCAACATGCTGCGCGAGTCGACGACCACGGCCGGGACGACCAACACGACCAGCACGACCGACGTGCTCACGACCTTCGCCTGGGGCTTCGGCTTCAACATCCCGGTCGCCGAGTCGGCGGTCACGATCGACCTCTGCCTGAACCCGACCTTCCTCAACAATGGGCCGCACATCCTGAGCGGCACGGCGACGGGGCCCTTCGCGCTCAACGCCGCGCTGCGCTACGCGTGGTGATGCCCGGCGATTTGCGCGCCCGGGGGTTGGATCGGCGTTCGTTTTTCAGGTAGACAGCCGGCCTCTTTGACTCGGGCCGGCTCGGATGGGGATCATCCGGGCCTCTGACGCCAGGCCGAGGCCTGGTCGCAAGGTCCCGGGAACCCAGGAAGACATGCGCCCCACCCTCCTCACCCTGTTCGTGTCGTCGGCCCTCGTCCTCTTCGGTGCCTGCCCCGAGGACGAGGGCGGCGGCGACACCGATGTCTCGTCGCCCCTGCCCGACGGCCAGAGCTGCGAGCCCGGCTCGGTCGTCTCCTGCGTCGAGGAGGGCAGCCCCAAGGCCCACATCTGCGGGCCGGACGGCGCGACCACCTTCGTCGAGGACTGCCCGGGCGAGCGCGCGACCTGCCGCAAGGACAAGTGCGTCACCCTGCCGCCGGGCGGGATCTGCTACCCCGACGAGGTCGAGGCGTGCATCGTCGAGGGCGGCAAGGAGGCGATGATCTGCAACCAGTCGCAGACCGCGTTCGTGCGCGGGATCTGCAAGGGTTCCGACGGCCTCGACAGCCAGTGCCGGAGCGGCGAGTGCACGGAGTGCTTCCCCGGCACGCGCAAGTGCCAGGACGAAGACCACGTGCTCGAGTGCAACGCCGACGGCTCGGCGTGGGAGCTGGTCGCGACCTGCAACGGCACCTCGCAGATCTGCACCGGCCAGTTCTGCGAGGAGCTGTGCGAGGTCAACGTCAAGTTCAACAGCTACATCGGCTGCGACTACTTCGCGGTCGACCTCGACAACGCCTTCGTGCCCGGCGGCAACGAGGGCTTCTTCGACGCCCAGGGCGCGCAGTTCGCGGTCGTCGTCGCCAACCCGCCCGACGCGACCCTGCCGGCGCTGGTCGAGGTCGAGCAGCTCGAGGGCGGTCAGGTCGAGAAGGTCCTCTACGACTCGTTCGGCGAGCCGTTCCCGACCGCGCCGCTCCTGCCCGGCGAGCTCCTGACCCTGAAGCTGCCGCGCCGCGACATCAACGGCACGACGGTCGCGCCGCTGGCGTACAAGATCTCGGCGAACGTGCCGATCATCGCCTACCAGTTCAACCCGCTCGCCAACGAGAACGTCTTCTCGAACGACGCGAGCCTGCTCCTGCCCGCGGCGCTGCTCGGCCAGGAGTATGTCGTCATGACGCGCGAGCAGACCTTCAACGAGCTCCGCAGCTACCTGACGGTCGTTGCGGTGCTCGAGGGGGTGACGACGGTGGCGGTGACCGTGACCGGGCCGACGCAGGCCGGCGTCGCCTACGAGGGCGACCCGACGCGTCAGGAGCCGATGCCGCACATGGAGCCCGGCGAGACGCGGATCTGGAAGCTCAACCAGTTCGACGTGCTCAACCTCGAGACCGACCGCCCCGGCGCCGACCTGACCGGGAGCCGCGTGGTCGCCGACAAGCGCGTCGCGGTCTTCGGCGGGTCGGAGGCGGCCAACGCGCCGAACACCGCGCGCTGCGTCAACATCGATCCGGTGATCGGCGAAGGGGTCTGCGAGTGGGACATGAGGACGACCTGCGCGACGCTGCTCGATTGCGTCGACGCCGGCTTCAACACCTGCTGCGCCGACCACCTCGAGCAGCAGATGTTCCCGCTCAAGACCTGGGGCTCGTCCTACATCGCCTCGAAGAGCTGGGACCGCGGCCTGTCCAAGGACATCTATCGGATCATGGCCGGCGAGGACAACACGCGCGTCGTGCTGGTGCCGCCCCAGCCCGGGGTGACGGTGCCGATCCTGAACGCCGGCGAGTACTTCGAGTTCGAGAGCGCGAGCAACTTCGAGATCCACGCCCAGAACGGAAAGCCCATCCTGGTCGGGCAGTTCCTGGCGGCGCAGGACGCGCCCGACCCGAACGTCGGCGGCGTCGGCACGACCGGTGACGCGGGCGTGGGCGACCCGGGCTTTCTGCTGCTCATCCCGGTCGAGCAGTACCGGACCGACTTCGTCGTGCTCACGCCGAGCGAATACGCCGACAACTACCTCAACGTGACGGTGCCGACCGGCGCCCAGGTCGAGGTCGACGGCGAGGAGATCTCGCCCGGCTTCTTCACGCTGATCGGCTCGGGCGAGTACAGTGTGTATCGTCGTCACGTGCCGCCGGGCACCCACACGATCCGGTCGAGCGAGCCTGCGGGCGTCATCGTCTACGGCTGGGATCAATACGTTTCGTATGCTTATACCGGTGGGCTGGATCTCGAGGAGATCCGCAAGGAGACTCCGTTCACCGATCAGGTCGAGGAGGAGTGAGGCATGGAGCACGCAAGCGCACGCGATCCCATGAGGTGGCTCGTCCTGTCGATGATGGTCGGCCTCGGCGCCCTGACCGGCGCCTGTAGCGACGAGGTCGGCAGCGGCGGCGGCTCCGACGTGGTGCCCGACGTGCCGAGCCCCGACACGGCGGGCCAGGAGACGAGCACGCCGCCCGAGGATACCGCCACCTCCCCGGACGGCGAGACGCCCGACACCGGCCCGGCCGATACCGGCGAAGAAGAGGCGCTGACGATCACCGAGGTGATCCCAGGCAAGGGCCTCACGATCGGGCTCGAGCAGGTCGAGGTGCTCGGCACCGGCTTCTTCCAGGGCATGCAGGTCTTCTTCGGCGAGAGCCTCGCCCAGGACATCTTCGTCCTGAACGCGCGGCGGCTGGTCGTGCTGACGCCGCCGCGTGGGCCGGGCCTGGTCGAGGTGCGCGTGATCGATCCCGACTCGGGGGAGACGGCGCGGCTCGAGGCTGGCTTCCTCTACTACAACCCGATCAGCATCATCACCGTCGAGCCGGCGGTCGGGCACGTGCTCGGTGGCGAGCGCGTCACCGTGCGCGGCGCGGGCTTCGTCGAGGGCTCGATCCTGCTCTTCGGCAACAAGGCGGCGTTGCAGGTCCAGGTGATCGACGACCAGACGATCACGGGCATCGTGCCCGACGGTGAGACGGTCGGGCCGGTCGACGTGCGCGTGTCCAACCGCGAGGGCGTCGGCGCGCTGGACGACGGCTTCACCTACGTCGACGCGCCGCGCATCGACTTCGTGCAGGCGCCGAGCGGGTCGCTCGCCGGCGGCGAGGTGATCCAGATCGGCGGCGCCGGGTTTGCCGAGCCGCTCACGGTGATGCTCGGCGGGCAGCCGCTCCTGAGCCCGCGGGTGATCTCCGATGTACGTCTGACCGGGGTCGTGCCGGCGCGCGCGGTCGAAGGACCGGTCGCGGTGAGCGTGACCACCGAGTACGGCACCGGCGTGCGCGAAAACGCCTACACCTATCTCGACGACGTGGTGCCCGGCCAGCCGCTCGAGCTGGTCGCGGTCTCGCCGGCGCGCGGGCGCCTCTCGGGCGGCGATCTCGTGATGATCGTCGCCAAGGGCGCGCTGAACGACAACCTGGAGGTGCGCTTCGGCGAGCGCCTCGCCGAGGTGCGCACGGTCGACGCGGCGAGCTTCAGCGCGATCGTCGAGACGCCGGCCGGGGCCTCAACGGGTGCGGTCGACGTGAGTATCAGTCAGGACGGTGAGAGCGCGCGCAAGGACGACGCGTTCTACTATCGTCCGGATCTGGCGATCGCGAGCGTGTCGCCGACGTCGGGGCCGGTCGCGGGCGGCACGGCGATCGAGGTGCGCGGTCAGGGCTTCGGGCCCGGGCTCGAGCTGCGGGTCGGCGCGCTCTCGGCGGCGTCGGTCCAGGTCGTGGATGAGGGCATCATCCGCGCGATCACGCCGCCGGGCGCGCCGGGGCTGGCCGATGTCGTGGTGATCCAATCGGGCGAGGTGGTGCGCGCGGAGCACGCGTTCCTCTACGAGGCGCCCTACGCGCTGTGGGCGGTCGATCCGCCGCAGGGCTCGCAGGCCGGCGGCACGCTGGTAACCCTCGTGGGGAGCGCGCTTCCCGGCGATGCCAGGGTGAGCTTCGGCGGGCGCGCGGCGACGCACGTGACGTGGGTCTCGCCGACGGTCATCACGTGCAAGAGCCCGCCGGGCGAGCTTGGCGTGGTCGAGGTGACGATCGACTCGGCGACCAGCGGGCGCGTGTCGATGCGCGACGCGTTCACCTACTACGATCCGACGAGCACCTATGGCGGCACCTGGGGCGGCAAGGTCGAGGGCGACGTCAACGTGACGGTGCTCGACGGCGGAAGCGGCGGGCCGATCCCCGACGCGTTCGTCATGCTGTGGACCGACCCGCGCACGCCTTACCAGGGCTTCACCAACGCGGATGGGCAGGTCACCTTCTCCGGGACGGACCTCTTCGGCGAGCAGATGGTCTCGGCGTCGAAGCCCGGCTACTCGCGGGCTTCGGTGGTCGAGTACGACGCGACCAACGTCACGCTCTACCTCAGCCCGACGAGCCCGCCCTCCCCCGGCGGCGGCGGCGGTGAGATCGCGCCGGCGATCGTGCGCGGGCGCATCACCAACCTCGGCAAGGCCTTCCCGATCCCGTTCGGCAAGTGCTCGAACAAGTGGGACGCGCCTGGCCGGCTCTGCGACTTCTGCACGGCCGACACCGACTGCGGGACCGGCTATCGGTGCTCGGAGCTGCCGCAGCAGCTGCCGGGGGGCGAGTCGGCGCGCTACTGCACCCAGGACTGCGTCGGCCCGTCGGCGTGCCCGAGCGGCTTCATGTGCGTGCCCCTCGAGCCGGACGAGCCCCAGCAGTGCGCGCCCAAGCTGGGTGAGATCGCGGCCTTCTGCGACATCACCAACGAGCACATCTTCGCGACCGACGTGAAGACCGACCCGGGAATCGCGGTCGGCAGCGACGGGCGCTTCGAGTTCGACACGGTCTATGACGACGGCTCGGGTCGCATGCGCTTCGGCGACATGGCGGTCTACTGCTGGGGTGGCGTGTACGACGAGAGCTTCTTCGAGTTCGTTCCGCTGGTTCTCGGGGTCGAGCGGCACGTCACGCTGTACCCGGGCGACGAGGTCGAGCTCGAGGTCGCGCTCGATCACCCGCTCAACCGCACGCAATACATCGAGCTGGATCCGGTGCCGCGCGGGCCGGAGGGGCCGGACTTCGAGTACATCTTCCCGTACATCGAGCTCGCGGGCGACGGCGTGATCTCGCTCCTGCCGCAGTTCGCCTTCGACGAGCCGTTCGTGCTCGAGCACTTCTTCTCGGGGCTGACGGGCGACCTCTACGACGCGTCCTTCACGTTCCTCGCCGGCTCGTTCCCGTTCTCGTCGCAGGTGCCCTACACCGTGACCTTGCACCAGCGGCTGACGCGCCTCGAGGACGACACGATGTTCTATCGCGACGACGGCGTCGGCCCGACCGCGTGGGAGGCGATCCGCACCGGCGTCACCAAGAACGTCAACGGCCTCTTCTGGGCGGGCGAAAACCTCGTCGGCGTGGGCTCGAAGGGGCTCGTCGTGCGCTCGGTCGGGCAGGCGTGGGCGACGCAGGAGTCGGGCGTGGGCGAAGACCTGCGCGCGGTGCACGGCGTGCCGGGCGGGGCGCTGGTCGCGGTCGGCGATCTCGGCAACGTCGCGCGCTTCGACGGGCTCAACTGGCAGAAGATGAGCTCGCCGGTCTCGGGTGATTTGCGCAGCGTGTGGATGCTCTCCGAGGACGAGGCCTGGGCGGTCGGCGCGTATGCGACGATGCACCTGCGCAACGGGACCTGGACGGCGGTGACCGGCAACGCCTATCGCAACCTCTACGGGGTCTTCGGCTTCGCGGCCAACGACGTGTGGGCGGTCGGCGCTTCGGGCGTGGTGATCCGCTACGACGGCATCACCTGGAACGTCGTGCCCTCGGGCACGAGCATCGGCCTGCGCGCGGTCTGGGGCGCGGCGCACGACGACGTCTGGATGGTCGGCGAAGGTGGGCTCGTGTTGCACTGGGACGGCAGCGAGCTCAGCAAGGTGACCGTCGACACGACCCAGACGCTGACCGCGATCTGGGGGCGGAGCGCGGATGACATCACGGTCGTCGGCTCACGCGGCGTGGCGCTGCACTGGGATGGCGTCGAGTGGAAGAAGCTGGCCCTCGGCGCGGCGGCGAAGAACGTCGACTTCCTGGCGATCGGCGGCCCGCCCGATGGGAGCGCGGGGCGCGCGGTGATGACCGGCTCGCACGAGCTCGTGCTCGGCCCGATCCTCGCCGTGCCCGAGCTGCTGGTGCCGGGCAACGCCGGGATCATGGGCGAGGACTACCGCGTCTCGTGGCAGTCGCAGCCCGGCCCCGATCCCCACTTCAGCTACGTCGAGATCGCGATCCCCACGCTCTTCGGGCCGGTGCCCGAGTGGACGATGATCAACGACTTCGACGTGCAGTCGATCCTCCTGCCGGACTTCCCCAACATCGAAGGCACGCCGGGGCTCGATCCCGGGTCGAAGTACCTGACGGTGATGCGGGTCTACAAGGAAGGCTTCGACATCGACAACTACTCGAACAACGATCTCAACACGTTCGGATGGCGCTCGTGGTCCTTGAATCAGGTCGTCTTTACCAAGCTGTGAGCACAACCGACCTCTTGCGCTTCGTCGCCGTGATCGTCGTCTCGGGGTGGCTCGCCGCCTGCGGCGGCAGTGCGCTCGAAGGCTCCGGGCCCGATGGCGGTGCGGGTGACGTCGACGCGGTCGATGGGCTCGAGGAGATCGACGAGACCGATGTGAACGACGCCGACGGGTCGTCGGAGACCTCGGCGGATGGCGACGAGGTCGAGACCGTGGGGGACACGGGCGACGACGGCGACGACGGCGAGATCGATGCCGGGCCCGTCGACTGGGAGCCGCTCTCGATGGGCGACGAGGGGGTCATCGACGACGTGGTGATCGTGTCGGAGGCGCTCGGGTTTGCGGCCAGCGGGTCGCGCGTCCTGCGCTGGGACGGACGCCTGTGGGCGACCTACGGCGCGCCGTTTCCGGCGGACGCGGGCGAGGCGCCGGCGGTGCACGGCGTGTGGGCCGACGACGCGGTGGTGATCGCGGTCGGTGACGGCGGGCGCGCGGCGCTACGCGCGGTCGACGGTGGGGGCTGGCAGCTCATGGCGGGGGCGCCGGAGGTGGCGCTCAGGGCCGTGAGCGGGCGCGCGTCCGACGACGTCTACGCGGCCGGCGACGACGGTACGGTGATCCATTGGGACGGCCAGGCGTGGGCGACGCGCTTTTCGCTGACGACGATCGATCTCAACGCGCTGTGGATCCGTCCGGGCTCGAGCGGGGACGAGGGTGTCTTCGCCGTCGGCAGCGGCGGGCAGCTCGTCTCGTTGGTGGATGGGGCGTGGAAGGCGTCGCAGATCACCGCCGGCTCGGTCGTGCTCGAGGACATCCAGGGGCTCGACGACGGCACGCTCGTCGCGGTCGGCGACAAGCACACGATCACGATCAAGCGGCCGCAGGCGGCGGCGTGGCAGGGGCAGGTCAGCAACGACGAGCGGCTGCGCGACCTGAGGGCGCTCGCCTCCGATGACGGGGTCTTGCGGATCTTCGGCGCCGCGGGCGCGGTGCTGGTCGCCAGCGGCCCGAGCTGGAACCTCGACGCGAGCGTCGGCGCGGTGGCAGGGCTCAAGGATTTCGCGGTGGCCGACGGCGCGCTCGGCGGTCCGATCATGGCGCTGGCCCGGGGCGGCGGCGGGATCCAGCTCGCCGCGGGCACCTGGTCGACGGTGTCGACGCGACCCGAGGCGACGCTGACCGACTTCGCCGAGCAGGCCGGGGTGCTCTGGGCGGTCGGTGGCAAGGGCTTCCTGGCGCGGCGAACGGGCGCCGGCTGGTCGGTGGTGGCGAGTGGGGTCTCGCAGGATCTATTCGGAATCACGGTTGTTTCCGACACGCGCCTGATCGCGGTCGGGGCTCGGGGCACCATCGTGTCGATCGAGACGGCCGGCGACGAGGTGGTCGTGACGCCGGTGCCCGCGCCGGTGCCGATCGATCTCTATGGCGTCGCGAGTGTCGGCGACGGCAGCGCGTTGGCGTGTGGGCGTGGCGGCACGGTGCTGGCGATCGACCAGGCCGCGACGCTGGTGGTCTCGGGCACGACGGCGGACCTGCGCGCGGTGACGCGGGGCGGTGATGGGCGCATGTGGGTGAGCGGCGCGTTCGGCACGCTCGTGCGCATGCCGACGAGCGTGCTCGGTCTGGCCGAGGCGATCGCGTCGGGGGTCGGTGGTGCGCTGAGCGGGCTCGCGCCGAGTGAGGACGGGGTCTGGGCCGTCGGCGACAACGGGGTCATCCTGCGCGCGACGGCGGGCGAGGTGACGCTCGAGCACGAGGCGCCGGGCGCCTTCTTGTACGCGATCGCGACCACCGGGGCCGGTGATGCGGTGGCGGCCGGCTCGGGTGGGCTCGTGCTGGTGCGGCGCGGGGCGAGCTGGCAGCCCGAGATCGTCAGCGAGCGCGGGGCGAGCTTCGACGCCGTGCACGTCGCGGACGACGGGTCGGAGGCGCTGATCGGTGGGGTCTTCCGCTTGATGCACGTCGAGGTGCGGCGCCTCGCGTTGGAGTCGCCATGAGGCTCGTTCGGCTCGCGTTGATCGGAGGCGTGCTCGTCACGGCGTTCGGCTGTGGAGGGTCGGAGGCGACGCGCAGGAGCGACGGGCTCGATGCGCGCGACAGCGGCGATGGCGAGGTCGGCGAGGTCGGAGAGACCGACGATCCGGACACGGGCGAGGATGTCGAGCCGCCCGACGACACGAGCGCCGATGGCGGGGATGTGCACGACACGGGCGAGGACACCGCCGACGGCGGGCCGGACGTGCCCGAGGTCCAAGGCCCCGGCGAGTTCATCGCGGACGAGGCCGATCTGCCCGACGAGTACGTGTTCAAGAGCGTCTGGGCCGGCGAGCCGGGGCGGATCGTCGCGGTCGGCAACGACGGCGTGGTGGCGACACAGGCGCCCGATGGGGCGTGGCAGGTGCTGGTGCGGGCGGCAGGGGTGGAGCTGCTCAACGCGGTGCACGGCGCCGATCGCGACAACCTGTTCGCGGCCGGGATCCACGGGGCGATCCTTCACGGCTCGGTGAGCGCGTTCGAGCCGGCGGCGAGCGGGACGAGCGACACGCTGTGGGCGGTGCACGCGGTCTCCCCGAGCCGTGCCTACGCAGTCGGGCGCGGCGGGACGATCATCCAGTGGGACGGCGCGCGCTGGGGCAAGTCGGCGAGCGCCGACGCGGGCGCGGTGTGGAACGCCATCGCCGGCAAGGACGGCGTGGTCGCGCTGGTCGGCAACGGTGGGCGCGCGGTGCTGGCGCGGGGGTCGGGGATCGAGACGGTGGCGAGCGGGGTCGGCGTGAACCTGCACGGCGTGCACACGATCGATGGCGAGACCTTCTTCGCGGTCGGTGATCAAGGCACGCTCCTGCATGGGCAGGGCACGGCCTGGGCGCCGTCGGACCTCGGTCTCGTCGTGAGCCTGCGCGACGTGCACGGGCAGGCCGGCGACGACGTGTACGCGGTCGGCTACGGCGGCGCGGTGGCGCACTGGGGCGGGACGTCGTGGGCGCTCGCGGAGTCGCCGACGACGGCGAGCCTGCTCGGCGTCTGGGTCGAGGACGACGGCGACGTGACGCTGGTCGGCCAGGACGGGCAGGTCTTCGAGGGGGACCGCGTCGCGGGGTTCGTGGCGACGGAGACGCTCCTGCCGGGGGGCGAGCTCGTCGATCTGTGGGGCACCGGGGACGGGGCGTTCCTCGTCGCGGTGGGGACCTCGGGCAAGATCTTCGTGCGCGAGGACGGGCGCTGGAGCGAGACGCCGACGCCGACGTCGCAGGCGCTCGAGGCGGTCTGGGGCACGAGCCGGGACGACGTGTGGGCGGTCGGCCGCAGCGGCACGGCGCTGCACTGGGATGGCGAGACGTGGACGCGGGTCGACACCGGGGTGACGGCGCTGATCGCGTCGGTGTGGGGTGACGCCGGTAGCAACTACCTGGCGGTCGGATCGGGCGGCACGCTGCTCAGCTGGAACGGCGCGTCATGGCAGAGCGTGGCGTCGGCGACGACCGGGAACCTGCGCGCGCTGGCGAGCCACGACGGCGTCGTGTGGGCGGCGGGGGCGATGGGTACGATCCTGCGCTTCAACGGGCTCGGCTGGGGGGCGACCAAGGTGCAGGGGATCCCGAACGCCGACGGCGGCGAGGATCCGATCACCGACGAGCTCCTGGCGATCTGGATGGCGGCCGACGACGACGGCTGGGCGGTCGGGGAGAACGGGCGGATCCTGAGGTGGGACGGGCAGATCTGGGCGATCGTCGAGACCGAGTGGACCACGGCGCTCAGAGGGATCTACGGGCTCGCGAGCGACGACGTGTGGGCGGTCGGCACCGCCGGCCACATCCTGCACTGGGATGGCGAGGCGTGGGAGGAGGTCCCGACCCAGACGGTCGCGACGCTCTACGCGATCCACGGCGACGGTCAGGAGCACGTGGTGGTGGTTGGCGATCTCGGCACCGTGCTCCGCCTGAAGCGTTAGCGCTCAGCCGCGTGAGCGGCCGCCGGCGCGGCGCGCGAGCGCCAACACGATGAGGCCGAGGATCCCCGGCGCGGTGCCGCCGTGGCAGCCGTCGCCGGTGGCGGTGTAGTCGGAGGCCGCCCCGGCGCCGCCGCGCTCGACCGAGGGCAGCGGCGCGCCGCCATCGTTCTGCACCGGGGTGGGATCGTCGGTGCCGTCGTCGTCGTCGATCGGAGGGGAGGGCTCTTCCTGGTCGTCGTCGGGGTCGTCGCCGCCGGTCGCCTCGCCGGTCGCGCTGAGCCCGCTGGTGGAGACGCAGTCGACGTCGACGCCGTCGCCGTAGTCGACCGATTGGCAGCGCGTACCGGACGGACACTCGGTCTCCTCGACGCGCCCGTTGGCGCAATAGAGGAGGGTCGAGTCCGCGCAGAGCCCCTGCTCGGGCACGGCGCCGCAGCCGGCGTAGCGCGTGGCGATGCAGCCGGCCGCGCCGTCGAAGCGGTCGGCGTCGATGACGCAGACCTCGCCCGTCGGGCAGCGGAGGGTCTCGAGCTCGCCGGACTCACAGAAGACGAGGGTCTTGGCGTCCTGACAGACGCCCCTGGCGCTCACGTTGCCGCAGTCGGCGGCGTGAACGGAGGGCGAGGACGACAGGGCCAGGAGGGACGCGGAAGCGAGAAAAAAAGCACGCACGAACGAGAAGCTACCGGAAATGCCCGCCCTGGATCAAACCGGCGGTTACCTCGGGCCCCGCGATGGCGACCCGGTCTCGGCGCGTTGCGCGTGCGCGGCTTTGCACGTAGCATGCGGCTTCGGTCGGCGCCGATTGACCGGCCGTCAGGCATGAGGAAGCGATGACCAGTCACCCTCCCAAGGATCGGGCGGAGTCCGTCTTCGAGGACTTCAAGCCGGCGATGAGCCCGGCCGAAGCCAACGTCGAGGCGAACCGCTGTCTCTTCTGTCTCGACGCGCCGTGCATCACGGCGTGCCCGACGGGGATCGACATCCCGCAGTTCATCCGCAAGATCGCGACGGGCAACCTCTACGGCTCGGCCAGGACGATCTTCGACTCGAACATCCTCGGCATGAGCTGCGCGCGCGTCTGCCCGGTCGAGGTGCTGTGCGTGGGCGACTGCGTCTACAACCGCATGGGGCAGGCGCCGATCCAGATCGGCAAGCTCCAGCGCTTCGCGACCGACACTGCGTTCTCGGCCGGCTGGGAGTTCTACGAGGCCGGCGCGCCGACCGGCAAGAAGGTCGCGCTGATCGGCGCCGGCCCCGCGTCGCTCGCGTGCGCGCATCGCCTGCGTCGCTTCGGGCACGAGACGGTGATCTTCGAGAAGCGCGCCTACGTCGGCGGCCTCAACACGACCGGCGTCGCGCCCTACAAGATGAAGGCCGACCGCAGCGTCGAAGAGGTCGAGTGGGTGCTCGGCATCGGCGGCATCGAGATCAAGACCGGCGTGGAGATCGGCAGGGACATCCAGCTCGCCGATCTCGAGCGCGACTTCGACGCGGTCTTCCTCGGGATCGGGCTCGGCCCCGACAACCACCTCGGCGTACCGGGCGAAGACCTCGCCGGGGTCGAGGGCGCGGTCGAGTTCATCGAGCGCATGAAGCTCGCCCCGCTCTCGCTCGCCGCGCGCCGCGGGGTGGTGGTCGGCGGCGGCAACACCGCGCTCGACGCCGTGCGCGAGCTGGTCGGCCTCGGCGTATCCGACGTCACGATGATCTATCGCGGCGTCGAGTCCGGCATGACCGGCTATCAGCACGAGTGGAAGGCCGGCAAGGTCGAAGGCGTCAAGGCCGCGTGGCGCACGCAGCCGGTCGCCTATCTCGGCGAAGACGGCAAGGTCACCGGCGTGCGCTGCGTCTCGCTCGACGACAAGAAGCAGCCGATCGCCGGCAGCGAGCACACGCTGCCCGCCGACATCGTGCTCGTCGCCATCGGGCAGGCCAAGCTGCTCGCCGAGCTGAAGGCGCTCGACGGGATCCGCATGGACCGCTCGCGCGTCATCGTCGACCAGGCGGGCTTCACCGGGCGCCCGAAGTGGTATGCGGGCGGTGACCTCGCCAACGGCGGCAAGGAGGTCGTCAACGCGGTCGCCGAGGGGCGTGACGCGGCGATTGGGATCCACGCATTCCTCAGCGGAGGTGCGGCATGACCGTGCACATCGAGCCGACGCTCAAGCCGAAGAAGATCGTCCCCGACCTGACCGCCAACACGGCGGGCATCATCTCGCCCAACCCGTTCTGGCTCGCCTCGGCGCCGCCGGCGAACTCCGGCAATCAGGTCAAACGCGCCTTCGACCATGGTTGGGGCGGGGCGGTGTGGAAGACGCTGGGCCAGCCGATCCAGAACGTGTCGAGCCGCTTCGGCGGGCTGCACTTCCGCGGCACGCGCGCCATCGGCTTCAACAACATCGAGCTCATCACCGATCGCCCGCTCGACGTGAACTTCAAAGAGATCGCCGAGGTCAAGAAGCAGTACCCGAAGCACGCGGTGATTGTGTCGCTGATGGTCGAGTCCGAGGAGGAGTGGCGCGACATCATCCTGCGCTCGATCGACGCCGGCGCCGACGGGCTCGAGCTCAACTTCGGCTGCCCGCACGGCATGTGCGAGCGCGGCATGGGCTCGGCGGTCGGCCAGGAGCCCAAGGCGTGCGAGCGCATCACCTCGTGGGTGATGAAGTACTCGACCATCCCGGTGCTGGTGAAGCTCACGCCGAACATCGACGACATCGTGATGATGGGCATGGCCGCCAAGCGCGGCGGGGCCAACGGCGTGTCGCTCATCAACACGATCAAGTCGATCATCGGCGTCGATCTCGACCGCATGGTCGTCGAGCCGCGCGTCGGCGCGCAGTCCTCCAACGGTGGCTATTGCGGCGCCGCGGTCAAGCCGATCGCCCTGCACATGGTGGCGGCGCTCGCGCGCGAGGCGGAGTTCGGGCTGCCGATCTCGGGGATCGGCGGCGTCACCAACTGGCGTGACGCCGCTGAGTTCCTGGCGCTCGGCAGCTCCTCGGTGCAGGTCTGCACCGAGGTGATGCTGCGCGGCTACCGCATCGTCGATGACATGATCGAGGGGCTCACGACCTTCATGGCCGACCGCGGCATGCGGTCGCTCGGCGACCTGGTCGGGCGCGCCGTGCCGACCTACGCCGAGTGGGGCGACCTCGACATGAACTACGAGACCGTCGCCAGGATCGACGCCGACAAGTGCATCGGCTGCCACCTGTGCGTGGTCGCCTGCGACGACGGCGCGCACCAGTGCATCCACAAGCAGGCCGGCACGCACGTGCCGCGCATCGACGAGTCCGAGTGCGTCGGGTGCAACCTGTGCCAGATCGTGTGCCCGGTGCCGGACTGCATCTCGATGGTGCAGGTCGAAAACGGCTACCCACCCGCGACCTGGAACGAGCACATGGCCGGGCTCGGCACGCTGCGCCCGAAGAAGGGCGCGCACTGACCGGATTCGAAGGTGCGATGCGCGACGACGAACCGACCCCGGTGACCATCGCGTGCGGCTGCAAGCGCACGCTCTCGGATGGCGCCATCGTGAGGGAGCCGGCCTACGGCTTCTTCGCCAACCTGACGCTGCTCTTCGGCGTGACGGCCGCGCCGCGGCGCATCGATTATCGCTGCGTGCAGTGCGGCAAGGTCGTCTGGGCGACGAGCGATCCCAAGGCGATCAAGGACGCCACCCACTGAGGTCGCCATGGGGCTCTGCCGATCGGGTTGCCCCGGGGGGTGATGGCGGGTAGAAAGCGGGCAGCTCGGAGGTCCGATGAAGCCGCCGATCCTGATCCTGCACGCGCCCGGCACCAACCGCGATCACGACGCGGCCGATGCCTTTGCGCTGGCGGGCGGGGCGCCCGCGATCGTCACGCTGCACGAGCTGGCCCGGTCGCCGCGACGGCTCCTCGACCATGCGCTCGTGTGCGTGCCCGGCGGGTTCAGCTATGGCGACGATCTCGGCGCCGGGCGGGTGCTCGCGATCGAGCTCGCGGTCGTGTTGGGCGACGTCTTGCGAGAGCACCTCGCCCGCCAGCGGCCAGTCCTGGGAATATGCAATGGTTTTCAGGCGTTGGTGAAGGCCGGCGTGCTGCCGGGCGGCGGTCCGCCCGGACCCGGGCCGCAGCGGGCGACCCTGGCGAGGAACCTGCGGGCACGCTTCGAGTGTCGGCGCGTGACGCTGCACCCGTCGCCGGTGAGCACATCGCCGTGGGTGAGCGCACTGCGCGAGCCGATCACCTGCCCCGTGGCGCACGCGGAGGGGCGCCTCGTGCCCGCCGACGATGCGAGCGCTCTGGCGCTACGGGGGCCGCTCGGGGCCTTGCGCTACGAGCGCAGCGCGGACAGCGCCGACGGCTACCCGGGCAACCCCAACGGCAGCTTCGACGACCTCGCGGGGATCACGGATGCGACCGGGCTCGTGCTCGGCTTGATGCCCCACCCGGAAGACGCGGCGCGCTCCATCCAGGAGCCCGCGCACGAGCGACGCCACGCCCATCGCGGCAGTGGCCTCGCGCTCTTCGAGGCCGGGGTCGCGCTGGCGGCCGCCACGGCAGGAGGATGACGAGATGCCGGTGACCGCGGTCGTGGGCGCGCAGTGGGGCGACGAGGGCAAGGGGCGCATGGTCGACTGGCTGGCGCAGGAGGCCGACCTGGTGATCCGCTTCCAGGGGGGCGACAACGCCGGCCACACCGTCGTCAACGAGCACGGGCGCTTCGCGTTGCACATGGTGCCGTCGGGGATCTTCAATCCGAAGACGACGTGCATCATCGGCGCCGGCACGGTGGTACACCCGGGCGGCTTGCTCGAGGAGATCCAGAGCCTCGTCGCGGCGCGGATCGGCGTGGACAACCTCTGGGTCGAGAAGCGCGCGCACGTCGTCCTGCCTTATCATCGCCTGCTCGACGGGCTGCAGGAGAAGGCGCGCGGCGCGGCGCAGATCGGCACGACCCGGCGCGGGATCGGCCCTGCCTATTCCGACAAGGCGGCGCGCACCGGCGTGCGCATGGGGGACCTGCTGCGTCCCGACTACCTGCGCGAGCGCCTGGCCGCGAGCCTGCCGCAGAAAAACCGGACGCTGGTCGAGCACGGCGAAGAAGCGCTCGAGCTCGACCCGCTGGTGGCCGAGCTCGTCGCCTGGGGCGAGGCGCTGAGAGAGCGCATCGTCGACACGCTGCCGCTCGTGCAGCGCGCGGTGAAGGCGGGCAAGAACGTGCTGCTCGAGGGGCAGCTCGGGGTGATGCGCGATCTCGACTGGGGAACCTACCCGTTCGTCACGAGCTCGAACCCGCTGGTCGGCGCGGCCGGTGCCGGCTTGCCACCGACCGCCATCGACCGCGTCATCGGCATCGTCAAGGCATACTCGACCGCGGTCGGTGCCGGGCCCTTCCCGACCGAGCTCGAGGACGAGGCCGGCCAGCTCTTGCGGCAGGCCGGCGCCGAGTACGGCGCGACGACCGGGCGCCCGCGCCGCTGCGGCTGGTACGACGCGGTCGCGGTCAGCCACGCCGCCTGGCTCAATGGCTTCTCCTCGCTCGCCGTGACCAAGCTCGACGTGCTCGACGCCTTCGACGAGATCAAGGTCTGCACGGCCTACGAGCTCCACGGCAGGCGCATCGACTACGTGCCCGACACCCCGGACATGGCCGAGGCGATCCCGGTCTACGAGACCTGGTCGGGCTGGAAGACCTCGACCGCCGACGCGCGCCGCTGGGACGATCTGCCCAAGCCGGCGCGCGCCTACCTGCATCGCATCGCCGAGCTCGCCGGCGTGCCGATCGAGTTCGTCTCGGTCGGGCCCGAGCGCGATCAGCTGCTCGAGATGCATCTGTCACCGTGGCTGTCCGGGAGGCTTCGACGATGACGGGTCGCACCCACGAGATCGATCACGGGGCCTGGGCCTCGCCGCTGTCCTACCGCTATGGCAGCCAGGCGATGCGAGCGCTCTGGAGCGAGGTCGAGAAGCGCAAGACCTGGCGTGGCGTCTGGGTCGCGCTGGCCGAGGCGCAGGCCGAGCTCGGCCTCTTCGAGGCGACGCTGGTCGCCGAGCTGCGCGCCCACCAGGGCGAGATCGACGTCGCCGCCGCCGAGGCGCTCGAGGCCGACCTCAAGCACGACCTCGTCGCCGAGTTGCGCGTCTTCGCCGGACAGTGCCCCGAGGCCGGGCGCGTGCTGCACCTCGGCGCCACCTCGATGGACATCGAGGACAACGCCGACGTCTTGCGCATGCACGTCGGGCTCGGGTTCGTGCGCGAGTCGCTCGGCCAGCTGCTCGCGTCGCTCGCAGACCTCAGCGAGCGCTACGCCGAGCACGCGACGATGGGCTTCACCCACCTCCAGCCGGCCGAGCCGACGACGCTCGGCTACCGCTTCGCGCAGTGGGCGCAAGATCTGCTCGAGGACTGGCACGCGCTCGGCGCGGTGCGCGACTCCCTCCGCTGCAAGGGACTGCGCGGCGCGGTCGGCACCTCGGCGAGCTACCTCGAGCTCCTCGGCACGGTCGAGCGCGTGCACGAGCTCGAACGGCGCGTGCTCGCCAAGATCGGCCTGCCGGCCTTCGACGTCGCCACCCAGACCTACCCGCGCAAGCAGGACCTGACGGTCGTCAACGCGCTGGCGAGCCTCGGGCAGAGCCTCTATCGCCTGGCCTTCGACCTGCGGCTCATGCAGTCGCCGCTCAGCGGCGAAGCCTCCGAGGCCTTCGGCGCACGCCAGATCGGCTCATCGGCGATGCCGTTCAAGCGCAACCCCATCGCCGCCGAGAACATCGACTCGCTCGCGCGCCAGCTCGCCACCCTCCCGCGCATCGCCTGGGACAACGCCGCGCACTGCCTGCTCGAGCGCACGCTCGACGACTCCGCCAACCGGCGCACGCTCCTGCCCGAGGCCTTCCTCCTCGCCGACGCCATGCTCTTGCGCGCCCGCGCGCTCGTCGGCGGGCTGGCGATCGACGCCGCCTCCTCCGATCGATTGCTCAATAGCTACGGCACCTTCGCCGGCACCGAGCGGGTCTTGATGGAGGCCTCGTCCGCCGGCGGCGATCGCCACGCGCTGCACGAAGTCCTGCGAGACCACGCCATGGTCGCCTGGGCCGCGGTCGCGCGCGGCGAAGACAACCCCCTGCCCGCGCTCATCGCCGCCGACGAGCGCGTCACCCGCTTCGTCCCGCCCGAGCGGATCCCGGCGCTCTGCGACGCGCGCGCGCACGTCGGCGACGCCCCCTGGCGCGCTCGCCAGCTCGCCCTGCGGATCCGCGCGCAGCTCGGCCGGTAGCGCGGCCACTTCGACCCTGCGATCACGAGGACCCCCACGATGCTGACAGACGACGTCATCCAAGCCTCCCTCGCCGAAGCGATCGAGACCGTGTCGCTGCCGCATCTCGGCCCCGCCACCTCGGGCAAGGTGCGCGAAGCGTGGCGCCTGCCGGGCCACCGGCGCGTGCTCGTCACCACCGACCGCGTCTCGGCTTTCGACCGCGTGATCGGCACGATCCCCTTCAAGGGACAGGTGCTCAACCAGCTCTCGGCCTGGTGGTTCGAGCGCACGCGCGACATCGTCGACAACCACCTGGTCGCCGTGCCCGATCCCAACACCATGGTCGTGCGCGACGCCACCCCCCTGCCGGTCGAGGTGATCGTGCGCGGCTACCTCACCGGTGTCACCGCGACCTCGCTGTGGACGATGTACTCATCGGGCGTCGAGACCCCCTACGGGCTCGAGCTCCCCAAGGGCATGAGGAAGGACGATCGCCTGCCGCAGCCGGTGTTGACGCCGACGACCAAGGCGGCCGCCGGCCAGCACGACGCGCCGCTGTCGAGCGCGGAGGTCGTCGCGCGCGGGCTCGTGCCCGAGGGCTTGTGGCGCAAGGTCGAACAGGCCGCGCTCGCGCTCTTCGCGGAGGGCCAGCGGGTCGCCGAGGCGGCGGGGCTCCTCCTGGTCGACACCAAGTACGAGCTCGGCCTCGTCGATGGGCGCCTGGTCCTGATCGACGAGGTGCACACGCCCGACTCGAGCCGCTACTGGGTGAAGTCCGCCTGGGAGAGCCGCACGCCCGAGAGCCCGCCCGAGCACCTCGACAAGGAGCTCCTGCGCAAGGAGCTCGCCGCCGTCGGCTATCGCGGCGACGGCACCCCGCCACCGCTGTCCGACGCGATGCGCACGCGCCTCGCTGCCCGCTACATCGAGCTCTTCGAGCGCCTGACCGGCGAGCGCTTCGTGCCCGCCGCCGGAGGTCGCCAGCGCGTCGAGCGCGCGCTCTCACGGCCGCTGGTCCCGATCCTCATGGGCAGCCGCTCCGATCTCGAGCACGGCACCAAGGTCAAGCGCGCCCTCGAGGAGCTCGGTGTCGACGCCGAGCTGCGCGTCGCCTCCGCGCACAAGTCGCCCGCACTCCTGCTCGAGGTGCTCGCGCGCTACGAGGCCGACCCACGCCCCAAGGTCTATCTCGCCATCGCCGGCCGCTCCAACGCGCTTTCGGGCATGCTCTGCGCCGCCGTCAGCGCGCCGGTCGTCAGCTGTCCGCCGTACTCCGACCGCTTCGGTGGCGCCGACGTCTTCAGCTCACTGCGCATGCCGTCGCACGTCGCGCCCGCGCTCGTGCTCGACCCGGAGAACGCCGCCTTCTTCTGCGCCAAGGTGCTCGGCCTCATGACGCCCGAGGTGCGCTGGAAGGTCGCCGACATACAACAGGCGAGCCGCGACAAGCTGCGCCACGACGACGCGGACCTGCACGGCTGACCATCCGCGCTCTGCGGACCCGCTACGGTGTTGCCGGCTTGGGGCACTTCGTCCAGTTGTCGCGCCACCCGCGCACGTCGCTCTTGCTCGCGCCGGCGGCGATCGCCCGCTCCATCCACGTCTCGAACTCGGCGCAGCGCCCGTGCTTGCCGAAGTAGCGCGCCACCCAGCTGTAGATGTACTCCCAGGTGAGCTTGGCCGCCGGGTGCTCATGGCACGCCTTTTCGACCTCGCTCACGGTGTCGCTCAGCGCCTGCAAGCCGGTCATGCGCACGCGCCGATAGACCACGGTGTCGATCCCGACGCGGAAGCCCATGTCCTCGCACGTCGTCAGCGCCTGCGCCCAGCGCGCCAGCTCGCGCGCGGTGTGGTCCATCTCCAGTCCCAGCACGTGCTTGATCTTGCGCTCGATCTGGTCGTACTGGCGCGACGTCGGGTAGCGATCGAGGATCGTCTGCCACTTCGCCACGGCGTCGTCGATGCGCCCGCGGAACCACAGCGCCTCGCCCCATTGCTCGAGCACGCGCACCCCCCTGTACTCGAGCGACTGCCGCGAGGCCAGCGCGTCCGCCTCGGCGAGCGCCTGCCACGCGCGCTTGTCCCAGGTCGCGTGCACGTTCGCCAGCGGCGGCGCGATCATCAGGCTCAGGTCCGCCGGTCCGCGCAGCTTGCCCATCAGCAGGAACTCCGCCAGTGTCAGCCGCGCCTCGATCGGGTCGACCTGCGCGCTCGTATCGATCCTGAGCTGCCGCGCGAGCGCCTCGGCGTCGTCCGGAAGCTTGGCCTTCCAGAAGGCCCCGGGCTTCGACGCCAGGATCGCATCGAGCTCGACGACGTATTCGCGCGCGCGCTCCGCCCAGCGCAGCATCGCCTCGAGGTGCGCCTCCTCCTGCCCGAGCGCGGCCACCCCCAGCGGCGTGTCCGACATCAGCGGCGCCAGCGCGCTCGCGAGCAGCTGCAGCTCGAGGTGGCGCCACGCCAGCCGCTCGAAGCGCCGCCCCGCGTCGCGCTCGCCGATCGCCGCCTTCGCCCGCATCGCCAGGGTCTTCATGTGCTGGGTGATCAACGCGTCGCGCCGGTCGCGCGAGGCCTCGATGCGCTTCTGCAGGTCGTCCTTCAACCTGCGCGCCAGACCGAACGAAGGCGAGAGGCGGATCGTCTTCTCGATCGTCTTCTTCGCCTCCTCGAGCTCGCCGCGATCGGCCAGATCCAGGCCGCGCGAGTACTCGAGCAGCGCCTGCACATCCCGCACCTTCGTCTCGGGCATGCCCGGCGCCGCGAAGCGCCGCTCGAACGCCGCCACGAAGCGCCCGACCAGCTCCTGCTCGAGCTCGAAGAGCGCTTCGCTCGGGCCGTCGACCTTCGCGGTCACCACGACCTCGCCGGTCGCGACCTCGATCATGCGCAGGTCGAGCCGGATCTCGGGCTTCATCGCCATCAGCGCGCCGCTGACCACGTGCGTCGCGCCGAGCCCCTGGCCGACCTTGACCGCGGTCTTCGGGTCGAAGAACGCGCTCTTCTGGAGTTTCTGCTCGTCGATGAGCGCTTGCAGCCGCGCGCGCTCGACGACCGTCAGCCCCTGCTGCGACAGGTCGGTGACCAGCATGTCGGCGAGCCCCTTCTCCAGCACGTCGTACGCGCTGTCGCCGGAGTGGTTGTCGATGTAGAGCACGGCGATCACCGGCTCGGACGCGGCCCGCGCCCAGCCGGTTACGTGGGTGAGCGCGAACACCAGGACGATGGCAGCGAGGCGCGGCATGCCTGGCCTTTAGTCGACGCGGGTGCCTCATGTCGAGCCCCGGCCCCGACGGCATTTCCATCCACCGCATTCGCGACTACCTTCGCGCCCGGAGGTTGTCACAATGGAGCCGGAATTCTGGCACGAACGCTGGCGTGAGGGGCGCATCGGGTTCCACGAGGGCCGCCCCAACACCTTCCTGACGCGTCACGCGTCGCACCTCGGCGCGCCGGGTCGCGTGCTCGTGCCGCTGTCCGGCAAGTCACACGATCTGGTCTACCTCGCCGCGCGCGGCCATCAGGTGATCGGCGTCGAGCTCTCACCGCTGGCGGTCTCGTCCTTCTTCTCCGAGCACGGCCTCGAACCGGAGCGCCGCGAGCACGGCCCCCTGGAAACCTGGAGCGCCGGTCCGATCACCCTCCTGCTCGGCGACTTCTTCGCTCTCGGCCCCGAGCTCCTCGGGCCCGATCCCGTCACCGCCATCTACGATCGCGCCGCCCTCGTCGCGCTCCCCGCCGAGCGCCGCCCGCGCTACGCCGAGCACCTGCGCGCCCTCACCCCACGCGGCGCGCGCGGCCTCGTCGTCACCTTCGACTACCCGCAGGAGCTCATGCAGGGCCCGCCGTTTTCGGTCCCTCCGAGCGAGATCTCGGCCCTCTTCGCCGAGCTCGCGCCCACCGAGGTCGACAGTGCCATGGCCGACCTGCCGCGGCTGCGCGAGAGCGGCACGGCCGCCATCGAGCGCTGCTTCACCTTGACCTTCTGAGATGCCGCCCACCCCGAGCGAGCCCGCACCGCGCTGGCGCGGGCTGACCGAAGCCGAGGCCGCCGCGCGGCTGATGCGCGACGGCCCCAACGTGCTCGCCGACGGCGACGTGCACGGCTTCTGGGGCCTGCTCCTCGAGGTGCTGCGCCAGCCGATGTTCGTGCTGCTCATGATCTCGGCCGGGCTCTATCTCCTCCTCGGCGACGTCGGTGAAGGCCTCACCCTGCTCGGCGCGGTCGTGCTCGTCGTCACCATCACCATCGTGCAGGAGGCGCGCTCCGAGCGTGCGGTCGCCGCGCTCAAGAGCCTGACGAGCCCGCGCGCCCAGATCCTGCGCGACGGCGTCTCTCGCACCATCCCCGCCTCCGAGCTCGTCGTCGGCGACGTCATCCGCGTCGGCGAAGGCGATCGCGTGCCCGCCGACGCCGTCCTGCGCGAGGGCGTCTCCCTCGCCGTCGATGAATCGCTGCTCACGGGCGAGTCGGTCACGGTCCACAAGCGCACGGCGCCGACCCTGACCGCCATGGGCTCCCCCGGCGCCTCCGAGCCGACCGGCTGGCTCTACTCCGGCACCCTCGTCGTCAGCGGCCGCGGCGTCGCCGAGGTGCTCGCCACCGGCGCCCGCACCGAGATCGGCAGGATCGGCACCTCGCTTCGCGAGATCGAGCGCCTCAAGACCCCGCTCCAGGTCGAGACCGCGCGCGTCGTGCGCATCATGGCCATCCTCGGCATCGGCCTCTCGCTCGCCGTCATGCTGCTCCGCGGCCTCGCCGACGGCCAATGGATCGACGCCGCGCTCGCCGGCCTCACGCTCGCGATGTCGCTGCTGCCCGAAGAGTTCCCGATCGTGCTCACGCTCTTCCTCGCGCTCGGCGCCCGACGCATCGCCCGCCACGGCGTGCTCACGCGCCGCACCACCGCGGTCGAGACCCTCGGCGCCGTCGACATCCTGTGCACCGACAAGACCGGCACGCTCACCGAGAACCGCATGACCATCGGCGTGCTCTGGGGCGACGACGACCCCGAGCCGCTGCCCGTGCAGGGGCTCACCGAGCTGCCCGAGTCGGTGCACCAGCTCCTCGAGTACGGGATCCTCGCCTGCCCGCGCGACCCCTTCGACCCGATGGAGAAGGCCTTCCTCGAGCTCGGCGACCGCACCCTCGCCGACACCGAGCACCTGCACGCCGCCTGGGAGGACACGCGCGAGTACCCGCTCACGCCCGAGCTGCTCGCGGTCACCCACCTCTGGAGCGCGCCCGAGCACATGCACCTCGTCGCCGCCACCAAGGGTGCGCCCGGCGCCGTCTTCGATCTCTGCGCGCTCGCCGAGGCGACGCGCGCGCACTGGTCCGCTCGCGCCGCGCGCCTCGCCAAGGACGGCCTGCGCGTGCTCGGCGTCGCCCGCGCCACGGTCGACGGCGCCCCGCCCGCCGATCCGCAGGCGCTCGACTTCACCTTCGTCGGCCTCGTCGGCCTCGTCGATCCGCTGCGCGCCGACGTGCCCGCCGCCGTCGCCGAGTGCCGCCAGGCCGGGATCCGCGTGATGATGATCACCGGCGACCACCTCGAGACCGCGCGCGCCATCGCGCGGGGCGCCGGGATCCCCGACACCGGCACGCTGCTCGGCTCCGAGATCGACGCCCTCGACGACGACGCCCTCGGCCAGCGCGCCGTCGACGCTTCGATCGTCGCGCGCGCCGTGCCCCGTCACAAGCTGCGCATCGTGCAGGCCCTGCAGAAACGCGGCCTGCGCGTCGCCATGACCGGCGACGGCGTCAACGACGCGCCCGCACTCCGCGCCGCCGACATCGGGGTCGCCATGGGCCGGCGCGGCACCGACGTCGCGCGCGAGGCCTCGGCGCTGGTGCTCGTCGACGACGACTTCTCGGCCATCGTGCAGGCGGTCAAGGTCGGCCGCAGCATCTTCGACAACATGCGCCGCGCCTTCGGCTACATCCTGGCCGTGCACATCCCCATCGCCGGGCTCGCGCTGATCCCGGCCCTGCTCGGCTGGCCCGCCCTGCTCGGTCCGATCCAGGTCGTCTTCCTCGAGATGGTCATCGACCCCGCGAGCTCGATCGTGTTCGAGCGCGAGCCCCCCGACGCCTCGACCATGCACCGCCCTCCGCGCCGCAAGGACGAGCACCTGCTCGAGCTGCGCCGCGGCCTCTTCTCCTTCCTCCAGGGCCTGGTCGTGCTCGCGAGCGCGCTGGCGCTGGTGCTCGTCCTGCGCGCCTCGGAGCTCGCCCACCTCGAGGTCAAGACCGCCGCCTTCGTCGCGCTCGTGCTCGGCAACCTCGCCATCCTCATCGCCAGCCGCTCCGCCACCGAGCCCTTCTGGCGCACGCTCACGCGCCACAACGCCGCGGTGCCGATCCTCATCGCCGCGACGCTCGCCTTCCTCGCGCTGCTCGTCTACTTGCCCCCGGCCGCCGCGGTCGTCGGCTTCACCGCGCTGCCGCTCTGGCTCTTCGCTGTCGCGCTCGGCGCCGGTCTCCTGCCGGTGCTCGTGCTCGACACCTTCGAGGCCTTCGCGCGCCGCCGCCCCGCCTGACAGCGAGTCGCCTCACGCCCGCGCCATGCGCTTGACGATCCCGGGCCCGCCGAAGACGAGCCCAGTGTAGACCTGCACCAGGCGCGCGCCCGCGTCGAGCCGGCGCCTGACGTCGTCGGGCGTCATCACCCCGCCCGCGGCGATCACCGGCAGCCCCGGCGCCAGCCTGACGATGCGCGTGACGACCTCGAGCGCGCGCTCGCGCAGGATCTCGCCACTGGCCCCGCCGCGCTCGTCGGTCACGAGCCCCTGACGCGACAGCGTGGTGTTGGTCGCGACGATCCCGTCGATCCGCGTCGCCAGCACCGCGCCCACCGCGTCCTCCAGTGCGCCGTCGTCGAGATCGGGCGAGAGCTTCACCAAGAGCGGGCGCTTGTCGGCGAGCCCCTCCCGCCGCGCCACGAGCCCCCCGAGCAGCGCCTCGAGCTCCGCGCGCGCCTGCAGATCGCGCAGCCCCTGCGTGTTCGGCGACGACACGTTGACGACCAGGTAGTCGCACAGCGGCGAGAAGCGCTCGAGCAGCGCGCCGTAGTCATCGAGCGCGCGCTCGTTGGGCGTGTCCTTGTTCTTGCCGAGGTTGACCCCGACGATCAGCCCGCCGCGCCGCGACCGCTGCGCGAGGCGCGCCGCCACGAAGTCCGCGCCCCGACTCGGGAAACCCATGCGGTTGACGAGGCAGCGCTCCTTCGGGAAGCGGAAGATCCGCGGCCGCTCGTTCCCGGGCTGTGGCCGTGGCGTCACCGTGCCGACCTCGACGTGCGACAAGCCGAGCGCGCCGAGCCCGCCCAGCGCCAACGCGTCCTTGTCCCAGCCGGCCGCCAGGCCGATGGCGTTGCGGAAGCGCAGCCCGAAGGCCTCGATCGGCTTTTCCCCGGCGCGGTACATGAGCGCCATCAACCCGTAGAGCGGCGGGAACGCGCCGGCGGCGCGCATCGCCTGGAGCGCGACACCATGCGCGCGCTCGGGATCGAGCGCGAACATGAGCGGCTTGATCAGCGGCCACATCGTCGGCCCGCTACCCCGCGCCGAGGAATTCGCGCACGGCCCGGGCGCGCGCGGCGTCGATGCGCCCGCTCGCGAGCCAGCGCGTGACGAGCTCGCTCAGGGTGAAGATCGCCCGGAAGCGCTTGCCCGCACCTTCGACCAGCGCCCTGGCCCCGCCTTCGCGATCGATCAGGACCAGCACGTCCTCGACGACGAGCCCCGCACCCTCCAGCCGCGCGAACGCCTCGAGCTTGCTGTCGCCGCGCGTCGCCACGTCGTCGAGCACCAGCACGCGCTCACCTCGCTCGAAGATGCCCTCGATCGCGACCTGCGTACCGTAGTCCTTGGCCTCGCGCCGCGGATAGATCAGCGGCCAACCCGCCAGGAGCCCGACCGCGGTGCCGATCGGCAGCGCCGCGTAGGGCAGCGCCGCCAGCCGCTCGAAGGTGAGGCCGCGCGCGACCTCGACATAGGCGCGCGCGACGAGCCGCAGCAGATCGGGGTGCGTCACCAGGCGCCGCAAGTCGATGTAGATCGGCGAGACCACGCCCGACTTCAACGTGAACTCGCCGAAGCGCACGAGCTCGCGATCGAAGAGCAGATCCGCCAGGCGCTCTCGCTCGCTCGTCGCCACGGTGGTCTTCGCCTCCGCCGCGCGCATCGCATCGACGAGCCCACGCGCCGCCGCGGCCATGTCCGCCGCCCCCGAGATCGCGCGCGTGACCGGCAACAAGAGCCCGAGCCCATCGGCCCGCCGCCAGCCGATCACGTCCTCGACCTGCGCGCCCTGAGCGCCGACGCCCGGCGCCAGGATCCACGCCTCGGGCCAGAGCGCCCGCACCTCGGCCAGCACCTCCGGCGCGGTCGCGCCGACGACCAGCCCGAGCTCCGCCCTGGCCCCTTCGGACCAGCGCCTCACTGCGCGCACGACCCGCGCCCACGCCGCCTCACCGTCGTCGCCCAACGCGTCCTGGATCTCGGCCGCGCCTGCGTTCGACGTGCGCGCCAGCACGAAGACCGCCTTGCCCTCACGTGCGAGGAACGGCGCCAGCGCGTCCTGCCCGAGCCATGGGCTCACCGTCACCGCGTCGGCGCCCAGCCGATCGAAGATCGCCGTCGCGTACGCCTCGGCCGTCGAGCCGATGTCGGCCCGCTTGGCATCGAGCAGCACCGGCGCCACCGCGCCGAGCCGCGGCACGATCGCCTCGAGCGCGGCCCAGCCCTCGCTGCCGTAAGCCTCGTAGAACGCGACGTTGGGCTTGTACGCCACCGCCAGCTCGCGCGTCGCCTCCAGCAAGCGCTCGGCATGCGCGATCAAGGCGCGCCGTACGTCGCGCTCGCGCAGCTCGGGCTCGAGCTCGCCCGCGCGCGGATCGATCCCGACCACCAGACACCCGCCGGTCGTGCGCACGCGCTCGGCGACCCGCGCGAAGAACGACCCGCTCGCGCTTACCCAGCTCACGCCTTGCCGAGCACCATCGCCAGGAGCGCCATGCGCACGTACATGCCGTTTTCCATTTGCCGGAAGTAGGCCGCGCGCGGGTCCTTGTCGACCTCGTAGCTGATCTCGCCCACGCGCGGGAACGGGTGCATGAGCACCATCTCGTCCCTCGCGCCGCGCAGCGTCTCCGGCGTGACCACGTACGCGTCCTTGACGCCGAGGTAGGTCGCCTCGTCCTCGAAGCGCTCCTTCTGCACGCGCGTCACGTAGAGCACGTCGCTCTGCCCGAGGATGGCCTCCAGGCTGTCCGCCTCGCGCCACGTCACGCCCGCCTTGTCGAGCTCGTCCTTGATGTGCTCGGGCATCTTCAGGATCGCCGGCGACACCAGGTTCAGCGTCACCCCGAACTGCGAGAGGAGCCGCGCCAGCGAGTGCACCGTGCGCCCGTAGCGCAGATCGCCGAGCATCGTCACCGTCAGCCCGTCGAGCGCGAGCCCGCGGCTCGGCGCGTAGCGCCCGAGCTCCATCGCGATGGTGAAGAGGTCGAGCAGCGCCTGCGTCGGGTGCTCGCCGACGCCGTCGCCGGCGTTGATGATCGGCTTTCGCGCCACGCGCGCCGCTTCGGCCGCCGCGCCCATCTGCGGGTGGCGCAGCACGATGCAGTCCGCGTACGCCTCCAGGGTGCGGATCGTGTCCGGCAGCGACTCGCCCTTGGACACGCTCGAGTAGTGCACCTCGTTGATCGGGATCACCGTCCCGCCCAACCGCTGCATCGCCGCCATGAACGAGCTCGCCGTGCGCGTCGAGGGCTCGTAGAAGAGGTTGGCGAGCAGCTTGCCCTTCAAGAGGTCGAAGCTGCCGATGCGCCCGACCATCTCGCGCATCTCGTGGGCCACCCCGAAGACGTACTCGAGGTCGCTGCGCGTGAACTGCCGCACCGACACGATGCTCTGGCCATACCACGGCGCGTCGCGCCGATCTCCGAAGGGCAGGTGCTTGCTCACGGGGCGACCTTCCGGCGGGCGATAGTGGGTCATGCCACGTTCCTGGGCTCGAGGCGATTCTCCTTAGCGCCCGCGGATCCCCGCGTCAACTGCGGGTCCGCCGCAACTCGGAAGCGATCGGATCGACTGGGGATTGCGCTCAGCCCAGCTTGCCGATCGCCTCGATGTACGCCTTCATCGCCTCGTCGGCGCTCATGCCCTTGCGCTTCTCCCAGGCGTCCCACTTCGCGCGTCCGCGCATGTCGAACATGCCCGGCCTCGCGCCGCTGACGTCACCGGCGGTCGCCTGCTTGAAAAGGCCATACAAATCAAGCTGTACCGTCGTCGACTGGGTCGGCAGCGACTTGCTCTTCTGCACCGCGTTCTCGAACGCCGACTTGATCTCTTGTGAACCGGTCTCGGAACCCATCTTCACTCGCTCTCCTGCTCCCAGCGATCGACCCCGACGAGCCCGCCGCCGTCGCCCACCCGGAGCTCGATCTCGAAGGTCTCGGTCTTGTCGTACTGCGAGTTGAAGTCGTTGTCGAAGACGTAGCGCACGCGCACGTGCCGCACACCGTCGCCGTCGATCGCGACGTCGCGCACCTCGAGCCGCTCGTCCTGCGAGGTCCCTGGTGCGTCCTTGCGCTCGCGCACCACTTGCCACAGCGCGCTCAAGATCGCCGCGCGATCGCCGTCGCCCATCGCCGCCGCATCCCAGTAGAGCCGCAGCTTCTTCTTGGCGATCGCGTCGTCGATCGCCGGCACGCCCGTCGTCATCAGCTCACTCCGCCCTGGTCGCCGCCGCCACCACCGCTGCCGCCGCCGCCGCCGCGGTTGTTGATCACGTCGGCGTACTCGGTGAACAGGGCCTGCACGTTGCCCATGTAGGCGCTCGGGATGAACGAGGCGTAGTTGCCCTCCTGGTACGGGATCCCCGCGAACGACGCCGCCTTGGCGATCTCGTGGAAGCTGTGCGCGCCCGCCGAGCCGAGGTGGCCGAGCACGGCGATCGCGTAGAGGTGCAGCTGATCGCCCGAGATCCCGAAGATCGTCGCGACCTCCATGAGATCGGTCGTCGTGCCCGAGATCCCACCGGCCAGCGGCATGTCGAGGATGAGCCGCGCCCGCTGGATGAACGCATTGGACTCGTCCATCG
>WYBB01000247.1 GCA_011526585.1 Deltaproteobacteria bacterium | reverse complement strand
TCTTCGGAGAGAGTCAAACCAGGGAACGGCTCGCGTGAGGTCGTCATAGCCACCGTAGATCAGACCTGATCGCCGAGAGCAAGAGCTGCCGGCGCCAGATCAAATCATCAGCGGCGAAGCACTAGTGGGATTCCTGGGCGCTCGCAAATGAAATGCGTCCATCGCGTCACGAAACAAATAACTTACCAATCAATAGATCGGTCAAGGTTCCCGGGGCTCTACGCTCGGGCACACACCGCGCGCGGCCCGGTCGACGCCGGCCCGAAGCCGTTCGCAGTCGTTCGCATAGCTCTTGCCGTCGCAGCCACAGACCGGCTCGTCGGCCGCCAGGCAACTCTCGGGGATCTGCACGCACGCCGCCGCGCAGAAGCCGTCGACGCAGGCGCGCGCGACGCCGCAGTCCACGCAGTCGCAAGGCGCGACGAGCGCGCTCAGGCCACACTCGCAGGCCGAGGTGCACGGCGTGCGGCAGACGTCCGCGCACCCGTCGCCGTCGAGGTCGACCGGCGCCTCCGGAGGCAGGCACACCCGCGCGTTCGCGCAGCCGCAACCCTGGGCGGGCGCGGGGTTGCCGTCCGCGCACACGCAGCGATCGGGACAGCGATCGCCATCGCCGTCCTGCGCACGCGCCCCGGTCGGGCACGCGATCACCGGACACGGCGCGCAGAGATCGGGGCAGCCCGCGCCCGGGCTCGCGCGGGCGGTCGCGCCGACCGGGCACTCCGCCGTCAGGTCGTAGCAGCCGTCGTCGTCGCGATCGACGTAGTAGATCCACGCCGGCCCGGCGTCCGCTTCGCATTGGGAAAGACATGTTTCGCAACCTGCCGGTCCCGCCGAGGTGCCGTCCTCGCAGGTGCAGGTCTCGGGGCAGCCGTCCAGGTCGCGGTCCTCCGGCTTGGCGTCACTCGGGCAGGTGAGCGGTGCGCACGGGCAGGCCGGCGGCGCGAAGGCCGGGTCGTCGCCCGACTCGCAGCGGCAGCGATCCGGACAGCGATCGCCGTCTTCGTCGGCCGGCACCTGCCCCGCCGGGCACATGAGCGGCGCGCAGCAACGCCCGTCGGGTCGCGGCACCGCGCTCGGATCGTCGCAGCGGCAGGTGTCGGCGCAGCCGTCCTGGTCGGTGTCGACCGGGCTCGCGCCGGGCTCGCACGCGATCGCCGTCGGGCATGCGCAGCCGTCGGGACCGTCGATGAGGCAGTGGCAGGCGTCGTTGCAGCCGTCCCGATCGCTGTCGTAGGCGCTCTCGAGCGGCCCGCACGGCGGCGGCGGCGGGCAGGCGCACGCGCGCTCGGGCAGGAGGCCGCAGCGGCCGACGCAGGCGCCGAGCTCACACGCCAGGAAGGGGCCGCACTCGGCACAGCTCAGCGGGCACGGCGTCACCGCGACGAGCCCTTGCGAGAGGCAGTCGCAGCCGTCGCGACACGGCCTGGCGCAGGTCTCGGGGCAGCCGTCGCCGTCGAGGTCGCTCGGCACGAGGCCGCCGTCGCAGCCGATCTCGAGGGCGCACGGGCACTCGCCGCCGGGTGCGATCACCGCGCCCGAGGGACACAGGCAGTGATCGGCGCAGCCGCCCAGATCGCGATCGAGCGGGGTCGTGCCGGGCGGACAGTGCGGGGGCGGGTCGAGGCAGGCGCAGGTCTCGGCGCAGCCGTCCCGGTCGCGGTCGAGCGGGCCCTGATCGGGGCGGCAGGTGAGCGGCGCGCAGCAGCTCTCGGTGCGCTCGCCCTGGCAGCGGCCGCCGACGCAGTGATCGCCGATCGTGCAGGCGGCGCCGTCATCGCAAGGCGCCATGCGCTCGTCGGGCATCGGCGCGTAGCGACACTGCCCATCCTCGCAGCGATCGATCGTGCAGGGGTTGCGGTCGGCGCAGTGCGCGTCCTCGCTGCACGGGCCGACGCAGGCCGAGGTCTGCGGGTTGCAGCGCCCGGAGGGGCAGTCCGAGTCGGCGGTGCACTGCACGCAGGTGAGCTGCTCCGGGTGGCAGACGCCGCGGCGCCCGTCGCGCTGGCAGTGGCGGTCGTCGAAGCAGCCGACGCAGATCGCGCGCGTCGGGTGGCACGCGCCGCCGTCGCAGTCGTCGGGACCGAGGCACTGCACGCAGACGCGATCGCGCGGATGACAGCGGCCGCTCTGACAGTCGCCGTCGTCGAGGCAGTCGAAGCACTCGAGTGTCGCCGGATCGCAGACGCCGTGCGCGCAGGTGAGGTTGGCCTCGCAGGAGAGCGCGAGGCCGACGTCGTCGGCACCCGTGCCGATGTCGGGGGCCGTGTCGACGGCTTCGTGGCAGCCGAGCCAACCCGTCCCCATCATGATGACGACTGCTGCGATCTTCATCGCGATCCTCCGGGGCTCCCTTCGGCGTCCTCGGGCGCCTCGTCGATCTCTTCGGCGTCGCCGGCATCCTCGGGCTGAGTCGCGGCGTCGGCCTCGCTCTGATCGACCTTGCCGCAGACGCCGCTGGTGACGTCGCAGATGCCCGAGGGGCACTGCTCCGAGGCGAGGCAGCTGACGCAGACGCCCGAGGCCTCGTCGCAGCGGCCGGTGACGCAGTGCAGATCCTGGCGGCAGCCGCAGACGTAGGCGCCGGCGATGCACGCGGCTTCGCCGCAGTCGGCGTCGATCTCGCATTGCACGCAGAAGCCGGCCGCTTCGAGGCAGACGCCGATCGCGCAGTCGTCGTCGTCGTCGCAGCGCGCGAGCGGGCCGGCGGCGAGCTTGCGGCAGGCGCCGGCGGTGCACGAGAAGCCGCCCGGGCAGAGGTGCTCGGGGTCGCAGGCCGCGCCCTCGATCGGGGCCTCGCGCACGCAGGCGGCGAGCCAGAGCGGGAGGAGCACGAGCAGCGTGCGTCGCATCAGAAGTCGGTCCTGAGGCGGATCCCCTGGTGGTCGAGGTCGACCGCGATCGGCGGGCGCCAGGTCTCGACGGAGAGCGGCTGGTCGAGCACGAAGAGGAAGACGCTCGAGAGCAGCGCGGCGCCGCCGAGGCCGTAGAAGATCGCCGCGCCGGTCTCGTAGGTGCCGAGCCGGCCGTTGAGGCGGCGGCGCTCGTCGGCCCAGGGCGTGGCGTGCGCTTGTTGCTCGAGGTCGATCGCGCCGAGGTGCATGCCGACGCCGGCCGCGCCGAGCGCGAGCCCGGAGCCGAGCACGATCCAGGCGGTCGTGTTGTCGTACCAGGGCGCGACGACGTAGCGCTGCAACTCGAGGTCGCGTGGGTAGTCGGCGGTGAGGTAGCGGTCGGCGAAGGCGCGGTCGAAGGGCTCGTGGAAGAGGGTGCGCTCGAAGTACTCCGAGCCCGGGCCGCGGGTGGCGGCGGTCACGCGCGGGCGCTTGTCGATGGCGGAGAGCGCGAGGTCGCCGGTGGCGGTCTCGGGCACGACCCACTCGCCGTCGTCGGCGACGAGCACGAGCTGGCCGGGGCGCGTGAGCGCGAGCCAGAAGGGCGGCGCGTCGGGCGTGCGGTGGAAGTCGGCGTAGCGCACGAGGTCCTGGTCGAGCACGTGGGCCTTGCCGGCGACGGTGGCGTCGACGCGCAGGCGGGCGCGCACGCGGGCGGCGGCGAGGTCGACGAGCGCGAGGTTCGGGTCGGTCAGCGGCGGGCGTACGTAGGGCGTGATGCGCACGGTCGGGTTGGTCACGCGCGCGTTGGCCGAGGCGACGAAGGCGGCGAGCTCGGCGAAGCCGATCTTCTGATCGTCGTCGAGATCGGCGGCGCCGAGCAGGCCCGAGCGCACCTCGTGCGAGAAGACGCCGGCGAGGTAGCGGCCCCACTCGTGCGTCTCGCCGAGCTGGCTCGACGCGAGCACGACGCCGACGTTGGGGAAGTCGGCGAGATCGAGGCGCGAGCGGCCGGCGGGGCGGCGCTCGGGCAGGGAGGCGGGGCGGCCGCGGCCGTTGACGAGCAGCGCGGCGTTGCAGGCGTCGATGACGAGGATCACCGGGTCGGCGCGCGTCGGCTCGAGCACGTGGGCGAAGAGGTCGCGCGTCGAGAAGCGGCCGTCGGCGAGGTGCACGTAGCCGCGGCCCTCGGCGTCGTAGTTGCCGTGGCCGGAGTAGACGAAATAGAGGATCGGGCGGGCGCCGGCGAGGCGGGCCTGGTGCATGCGCGCGCGCAGGGTCTGCAGCGCGGCGAGCACGTTGTCGCGGGTGGGCACGCGCGGCGCGAGCGCGGCGAGGTCGGGCAGGAGGAGCGCGGTCTCCTCGTCGGGGCTCGTCAAGAGCAGCGCCTGCTCGGTCACGGCCGAGAGGAGCTCGTGGTGGCGGATGGCGTCGTCGTCGGCGTAGCGCAGCGGGGCGAGGTCGGGATCGTCGGACTGGTTGTGCCCGATGACGAGCGCGAAGCGCACATCTGGCGGCGGGGCGGGGCGCGGGTCGGGCTCGGCGGCGTGCACGAGCGGGCCGCCCAGGACGGCGCCGAGGGCGAGCGCGAGGAGGGGCGGTCGCGGGGTGCAGGGGCTCATGGGGTCTCCTGCCGCGGCGGCTCCGGCGCGTCTTCGCGTGGGAGGGTCGGGGCCGCGGAGCCCGGGACGATGCGGGTGTCGAGCAGCTGGACCACGTCGCCCGCCCCGAGCCGGAGGCGATCGCGCAGGCGGGCCTCCACCTCGGAGGGTAGCGCGTCGAGCGCGCTCGATGCGAGATCGGCGAGCGCGCGCTCGACCTCGGCGACCGTCAGGGGGCGCGCGGTGAAGAGCGCGACGAGGCGCAGCGCGCCCGCGGTGTGGCGGGCGGAAAGGCGGGCCTCGAAGGGCAGAGTCACGAAGCGGCCGGTCGTGACGGCGAGGCTTTGTCCCTCTTCGGGCAGCGGCGCGATCGCGCGGGTCACGACGCGATCGCCGTCGCGCTGCAGGCCGACGACGAAGAGCCAGCCGAGGTCCTGGCGCTGGTTGGTGTAGGACAGGCGCAGCCAGTCCTCGAGGTGCACGGCGCCCGAGCTGATCGCTTCGTATTCTGAACCGGCCTCGGTGATGCCGCCGACGCCGAGCCCGACCTGCGCGGGCACGGGACCAAGACCCTTCATTCCTCGGGCCTGAATCCAGTCCTCGGTGTCCGGTGTCGTATTCCAGTTCAACGCGACGATCAGCGCGAGGGCGGCGGCGCTCAGCGGGGCGACGATGCGCAGCCAGCTCCAGGGGGCGTGCGCCGCCGGGGCCGTAGCGAGCCCGGCGTGCGCCAGCGCGAGGTCGACCTGGCGGCGCTGCTCGATCCCGCTCGGCAGGCCGTCGGGCGCACCGACCAGGGCGCGGTGGGTGGCGATGGCCACGGCCCACGCGCGGCGGGCCGCCGGGTCCTCGCGCAGGGCGCGGGCGCGGGCGTCGTCGGCCAGGGTCCAGCGCCGCCGCGGGTCGAGGTAGCGCCTGACCAGCGGGTCGACCGCGCGGGCGGCCGCGTCGGCGGGGCGCGCGCTCATTCGAGGCCCGCCTCGCGCTTGAAGCGCTGCATCTTCTTGTGGAGCTGGGCGATCACCTTGCGCAGGCGGTAGCGCGTCACGCCGAGCGCCTCGGCCAGCGTCTCCTCGGCCTCGCCGCGGGCGAAGTAGCCCTCGAGCACGCGGCGCTCGAGCGGGTCGGCGAGCCCTTCGCGGAAGCGGCGGCAGGCCTCCAAGGCCTCGGCGCGCACGAGCTCGGCTTCGACGTCGGGCCCGCCCTCGCCGTCGGCGTCGGTCTCGGGCGTGCGCGAAAAGCGCCGGTCCTTGTCGAGGATCTGGCGGCAGACGTTATGGGCGAGGCCACGGATGAAGCGCGCGTAGTCGTGAACGCCGTCGTAGGCGAGGCGCGCGCGCTCCTCGAAGGCGGCGGCGAAGATCGCCTGGACGGCGTCGTCGCGCTGCACCGGGTCGAAGAAGCCGCGAAAGCCGGAGAAACCGCGCGAGACGACCGTGTGGATCAACGGCAGGTAGCGGCGGTACACGGCTTCCATCGCCCAGCGTTCACCTCTGCGGAAGGCCTCCCGGCAAACCGCGTCGTCTCGGAGGAGGTCGTCGCTCATGGGCCATCGCGCCCCGAGCAGGCGTCCCTTCCGGCTGGGATCGGGTTTCGTCGGGAAATCTTCGGCACGCGCCGCCACCCCCTTCGCGCGGGCATCATCGGTCGGAACGGCCCGGCGCGCGAGGGCAGGGGGCGACCGATGATTGACCGCGGGGGCTCGTCCAGGGTTCAATCACCGGCGCGTCCTTGCCGGCGGCGGGGGCGCTGGAGGGAACGTGCTGTATACGGTACCGGAGTTCGTGAGCCTCAACGCCCGCTTCATGGACGCGGTGATGAGGCGCTGGGAGATGTTGCTCGAGCACGCCATCCACCTGCGCAACGGCGGGCTCGCGCCCGAGGAGGTCGAGCAGGCGTTCGAGTCGGTGCGCGGCGCCACCATCGAGTCCGACGTCGAGCTCGGCCAGCTGCGCAACGAGGCGCAGCGCCAGGGCTGGTCCTTTCCGCTCGACGACCTGGTGCGCACCTACGAGCTCGACGCCGTCGAGCGGCAGATCCTCGAGCTCGCGCTGATGCCGCACCTCGACCTGTCATTCCGCCGGCGGCTGGCGCGCTTCAACAACAACATCCTGCTCGACTTCGTCGACGTCGACCTCGCACTGATGCTGCTCTTCTCGAGCCGCACCGAGCGCCTGCAGGCGCGCCGCTACTTCGCCGCCGACGGCAAGCTGGTGCTGCACAAGCTCATCGCGCTCGAGCGCGCCAAGGAGCCCAAGGGCGACGGCGCGCTCGCGCAGGAGATCAAGATCCCCGAGCGTTTCGCCGACTTCGTGCTTTGCCGCCGCAGCATCGATGCCTCGCTGCGCGCCTTCGCCGACCTCAAGGACCCGACGATCACGCTCGCCGACGTGAGCCTGCCTTCGGACGAGCTGCGCGATCTCAAGGCGGTGTTGCGCCACTTCGCCAACCCGTCCGGGCACGCCCGGACCTACTCGAGCGGGCCCTTCGTCGGCGTGCGCGGGCTGGCGATCGGTCTCGTCGGCCCGCCCGGCACCGGCAAGTCGATGCTGTCGATCGCCATCGCGCACGAGCTGCGCCGCCCGATCATCACCATCGACTCGGCGACGCTCGCCGGCGACACGCGCAGCTTCGTCACCCTCATCGCCGACATCTTCACCGAGGCGCGCGTGCAGGGCGCGGTGCTGCTCTTCGATCGCTGCGAGTCGATCGTCAACAAGGGCAACGCCAAGCTGGCGCCGATCCTGTCACAGCTCGAGCGTCACGGCGGGCTCGTGATCTTCACGACCAACCGCCCCGACGAGGTCGACACCTCGCTCGAGCACTACATCGGCTACCAGATGAACCTGAGCATGCCGGACAACGACCAGCGTACGCGCATCTGGGCGACGCACCTGCCGAAGTCGCTGGCGATCCACCCCGACGTCGATCTCGATGACCTCGGCACGCGCTTCGAGATCACCGGCGGCCAGATCGCCTCGGCCTGCGAGCTGGTCGAGCAGCGCGTCAAGAGCGGCGCCGAAGTGCCTGTCATCACACAGGAATTGCTGAAGGAGTGCGCGCACGCCCAGATCCGCGCCAACATGGACGAGCTCTCGGTGCGGAGCCGCATCACCCTGACGATCGACGATCTGGTGTTGCCCAACCGCGAGCTGGCGATGATCAAGGAGGTGCTCACCGCGTGCAGGAACCGCATCTTCGTGATGACGAAGTGGGGCTTCGGCAAACGCCTGGTCACCGGCAAGGGGATCACCGTGCTCTTCAAGGGCGACCCCGGCACGGGCAAGACGCTGTGCGCGGAGATCATGGCCTCCGAACTCGGCATGAAGCTCTATCAGGTCTCGATCCCGCGCCTGGTCTCGAAGTACGTCGGTGAGACCGAGAAGAACATCTCGAAGATCTTCGCCGCGGCGCGCGCCAACCACTGCATGCTGCTCTTCGACGAGGCCGACTCGCTCTTCGGCAAGCGCGTGACCAACGTCGAGAGCTCGATCGATCGCTTCTCCAACATGGAGACGAACCTCCTCTTGCAGGAGATCGAGCGCTTCGACGGCATCGTGATCCTGACGACCAACCTCGACAAGAACATCGACGACGCCTTCGCGCGCCGCATCATGTTCAAGATCGACTTCCCCAAGCCCGACGTGAAGCACCGCACGTTGATCTGGAAGAAGCTGGTGCCCAAGGACTGCCCGGTCTCCGACGACATCGACTACGAGCGCCTGGGCGAGAGCTTCGAGCTCGCCGGCGGCAACATCAAGAACGCCGTCGTGCGCGCCGCCTATCGCGCGGCCGAGCGCCGCGACCGCGTCACCTGGGACGACATCGAGTTCGCCGCCGAGAAGGAGTGCATCAACGCAGGCAAGCTCTTCCGGGCGTCGAAGCTAAGAGAGTGGTGAGGCGCTGACGGTTGGCGGGTCAGGCCAGGGTGGGTGAGGTGTGCGGATCCGGGGCGCGTGACCGATCGACGACGGTGGCGGTGCGCTCGGCCCACCAGGCGCGTGCCTCCTCGGGGGACCACGGCGCGAGCGGGATCGCGTCGAGCGCCTCGGCGAGCGCGGCGCCGCTCTGCGGACGTCGGGCGGGATCCGGGTCCAGGCAGCGCATGACGAGCTCGTCGAGCTCGCGCGGCAGTGGCTGACCGTTGCGCTCCGAGGGGGGCTTGAGCCTGAGGCGCGCGGTGTTGCCGGGGGCGGTGCCGGAGGGGTCGAAGGGCAGGGCGGCGGTGAGCATGGTGTAGAGCGTCGCGCCGAGGGAGTAGACGTCGGAGGTCGGCGCGGGTTCTTCGCCGGTCAGGGCTTCCGGGGCCATGAAGGCCGGCGTGCCGACGACCATGCCGACGAGCGTGAGCGTCGCCTCGCGCGAGTCGAGCTGGCGCGCGATGCCGAAGTCGAGCAGCTTGAGGAAGTCGGTCTCGTCCGGGCCCGCGAGGGCGAAGAGGTTGGCGGGCTTGATGTCGCGGTGCACGATCCCCTTGGCGTGGGCCTCGGCGAGCGAGGCGGCGGCCTGGCGGGCGAAGTGGAGCGCGCGGCGCGGATCGAGGCGGCCGTGGGTCGTGATCAGCTTGTCGAGGTCGAGGCCGCGCAGGTACTCCATCGCGATCCAGAAGGTGTCGCGCCCGTTGTGCCCGTAGTCGTAGATGCGCACCGTGTGGGGTGAACCGAGCCCGCTGGTCGCGCGGGCCTCGCGCTCGAAGCGCGTGCGGCGCGCGTCCTCGGGGCGCGGGCTGTGCAGGAGCTTGAGCGCGACGTCGCGCTTGAGCACGGAGTCCCAGGCGCGCCAGACCTCGCTCATGCCGCCCTGGCCGATCGGCTCCTTGAGGAGGTAGCGGCCGAGGCGATAGGCGTCATCGAGGCGCAGGCGCGCGCGCCAGTGCACGTGCGCGCTCCAGCCGGCGAAGCCCATGAGCGCCAGCACACGCACGTTGTTCTCGACGAACGACGAGACCGACTCGGCGCGGTCGAGCTGGCCGGCGAGCTCCGGCGTGAGCGCGACGCCGATGACGATGATGGCGAGGAAGACCACGAGCGCCGGCCCGATGAGCAGCGTCGTCGTGCGCCAGCTCGTCGGGACGAAGGCGGCGAGCGCCACGGCGTAGAACGCGGGCGCGAAGTGGTAGCTCGTCTCGAGGCCGCCGATCGGCACGGCCATGGCGCCGATGCAGCCGAGGCTCGCCACGGTGACGGCGGAGCCGAGCGCCAGGATCCCGTTCAGCGTGATGCTGGGGCGCAGGCGGACGACGAGCCAGGTCGCGGCGATGAAGAACGAGGCGAGGCCGCGCCAGGCGATGCACCAAGACGCGGACACGTCGGGGTAGTGGGCGGCGGCGACGTAGATGTCGAAGGGGGTGTAGAGGACCGAGACGGCGAGCGCGACGCCGAGCACGCGCAGGAAGGCGAGGCGCACGTCGGCGACCGACATCGCCATGCGCTTGTCGATGGGCGGCGAGGTCGGCTCAGCCACGGCTCAGGAGGATCGCGAGCGCGACGCCGATGCCGACGCAGGCGACGCCGATGGCGATGAGGAGCGTGCGGTTGGGGCGAGCGCGGGGTGAGATCGACTCGGGGGTCGTGACGGCGAGCTGGTCGCTCGAGCTGGTCGGGCGCAGGGCGGGGTTGGCGACCTTGGCGCGCTTGAGCACCGGGCTCTGCGTGCCGTCGGGCGGCGAGGTGATCGGCTCGCGCATCGACAGCGGCGCGTCGGGGCCGGCCTTGGACAGCGCGGGTAGCGGCGGGCTCGGCGGAGGCGGGGCGGGCGCGACCGGTGAGGCCGGGGGCGGCGGGGCGCCGGGCAGCGGCGGGGGGGCCGCGGGCTTGTCGGTCGGCTTGCCGCGGCCGGTGAGGGTGAGGGGGGGCATGGCCTGCGCGTGGGCGTCGGCGGCGGCCTGGGTGATCGTGCTGAACTCGCCGGTCGACAGGTGGGGCATGGCGGACTTCATGCCGCGCGCGTCGAACTCCTGCGCGATGGTCGCGGAGAGGTCGTCCTCGAGCACGCCCTGGCCGGTCTCGAGGAAGAAGCGCAGATCGGCGCCGAGCTCGGTGGCGTCGCGCTGGCGCTGCTTGGGCTCGCGCGCGAGGCTCTTGCGCACGATGCTCCAGAGCTCGGCGCCGATGGGGGGCGGGCACTCGAGATCCTCGTCGCGGAAGCGCACGCGATAGTCGAGGTAGTTGATGAGCGCCTGTTTGCCCGTCGCGCCGCGCGCGCCGCGCTCGTAGGGGAAGAGCTGCTGGCCGGAGAGCAGCTGGTAGAAGATCGTGCCGAGCGCGAAGACGTCGGCGGTGGTGTCGGTCTTCTGGCGCGCGCGGTCCTTCTCGTGCGGGTCGAGGATCTGTTCGGGCGCCATGAACTCGGGGGTGCCGGCGATGAGGCCGGCGTCGAGGTCGTCGAGGAAGTCCTTGCCGTCGAGGATGTCGACCTGCTCGTAGAGCTGGAGCAGGCCCTGCGAGTCGAGCACCAGGCCGAAGTCCATGAGCTTCACCTGGCGATCGGCCTGGGTGATCATGATGTTGTCGGGTGTGATGTCGCGGTGGGTGAGGCCGAGGCGGTGCAGGCCCTCGAAGCCGTCGCAGAGCTGGGCCATCAAGGTGCAGGCGGCGCGCTCGGGGATGGCGCGGCCGGAGCGCAGCACGGCGGCGAGGGTGAAGCCGTCGACGAAGTCCATCGCGACCCAGGGGTGCTTGTCGATGGTGCCGTGACCCTTGTAGGCGACGCAGTTCGGGTGCGGCGGCAGCTGCCGCATGACCTTGGTCTCGCGGTGGAAGCGGCGCACCGCCTGGACGTCGTCGCGGTAGAGGAGCTTGACGGCGACGCGCTGGGTCGTGTGCGGGGCCACGCCGGGGGCGGGCGGCTTGGCGCGGGCCTCGTAGACCCAGGCGAACTTGCCGGCGCCGACGAAGCGCATGAGCTCGTAGACGACGGTCGTCGGCTCGTTGCGCGCGGCGTTGGACGGGGGCGAGAGCACGCCCCGCAGCTCCTTGCCGACGTATGTCTCCGGGTTGCCGGGCATCTGAGTCGTGGTCCGCTCGTCCCAAACCGATTGGCCGCTTGGGCCGGGGCGGCACGATCCGACGAAAGAACGAGCGTGGCAAGTGGCGCCTCGAGAGACACGCCAGACGCCTGGCTGGGAGCCGGGGGGCGTTCGCGAAAAAAAGCCGTTGACGGGGCGGCGGAGCCTGGGTACATGGTCCACATGAAGTTGAGAGTCGTTTTCAACTTGATCGTTTTGATCGTCGTTTCCGGTGTTTGCGGGGTCGATCCTGCGCGCGCTCATGGCCCCCGACCCCGCCACGCACTGCCGCCGGAGCCCGACGAGGACTCAACGCTGCGGGCGCCGCCGAGCTGGTCCCTCAGCCTGGGTGGCTACGGCGAGCTCCTCTTCGCGTGGCTCGACCACGGCCAAAACCAGAACCGGCCGGGCGGAGCGCAGCGCGACTCGCGCCTGGTCTTCGACACGACGCGCTTCGTGCTGGAGCTCGAGGGCACGCTGCCGCTCGGCCTCGAGCTGGAGGCGGAGATCGAGGTGGAGCACCGCGGCGCCGGCGCGGCGCTCGAGCTCGAATACGAGGAGTTCGGCGAGTACGAGGGCGAGATCGAGGTCGGCGGCGAGGTCGTGCTCGAAGAGCTCTATCTGAGGAAGACCTTCGGGCCCGTCGGCGTGCAGCTCGGGCGCTTCTATCTCGGGCTCGGGCTCCTGTCGCGGGCCTACCGGCCGAGCGAGTACCTCGCGGCGGCGCGACCCGAGGCGGAGACGACCGTGATCCCGGCGGTGTGGGACGAGATGGGGCTGCAGGTCGACGCGGCGCTCGGTCCGGTGAGGCTGACGGCGCAGGTCGTCAACGGCCTCGACTCGACGGGCTTTTCGTCGCAGCGCTGGATCGCCTCGGGTCATCAGCGGCGCTTCGAGCTCGTCTCGGCGAGCGACCTGGCCTTCGTCCTGCGCGCCGATCTCGAGCCGGCCGAGGGCGTACTGGTCGGCGCCTCGGCCTACTACGGCAACACGACGCGCAACCGCCCCAAGGCCGACCTGGTGCCGGAGTGCCCGGGCGGCGACGAGGACGAGGTCGCGCCGTGCGGCGTCGTGCAGGCGGCGGTCACGCTCGTCGATCTGCACCTGCGCCTCGAGCTCGACCCGCTCTTCGTGCAGGGCGTGGTGTTGTGGGGCCACCTCGACAACGCCGCGCTCCTGAGCGAGCGCAACGCGCGCCTGTCGAACAACCTCGACGTGGCGCGCACGCCGGTCGCGAGCCAGGCGCTCCTGACCTGGCTCGAGCTCGGCGTCGACCTCGGCGCGTGGCTCTGCTTGCCGCGCGGCCACCATCTCGAGCCGTTCGTGCGCTTCGACTACTACGACACGATGTTCGTGACCGCGGACGAGGTCTTCGACAACCCGCGCTTCGCGCGCGCGGTCTACACGGCCGGGATCGGCTGGAGCTACGGCGATCTGGTCTACGCCAAGCTCGACGTGGCGCATCGCGACCTCGGGGCGTTCGAGCATGGGGCGCTGCGCGACGAGACCAGCGTGCGCCTGGCCACCGGGTTCGGGTTCTGAAGGAGGATGTGATGACGATGTCGAACAGGGGCACGCGCGTCGGCGCGATCTTCTCGATGGTGGTCGCGGGCGCGGCGTGCGACTCGGGTGACGACGTGAGCGGCGGTGGCTTCGCTGACGCGGAGGTGATCGTCGCCTTCGCCGATCAGGTGGTCGTGCCGACCTATGCGTGGCTCGCCGAGTCGGCGGTGGCGCTCGAGTCGGCGGTGGCGGCGCTGTCCGCGGCGCCCGACGAGGCGAAGCTCGCGGCGGCGCGGGCGGCGTGGGTGGCGGCGCGCGAGCCGTGGGAGCAGAGCGAGGGCTTCCTCTTCGGGCCGGTCGACAGCTTCGGGATCGACCCGGCGCTCGACACCTGGCCGCTCAACCAGACCGATCTCGAGGGCGTGCTCGCCAGCGGCGACGCCTTGACGCCCGGCTACGTGGCCACGCTCGAGAGCTCGCTCAAGGGATTTCACACGATGGAGTACCTGCTCTTCGGGATCGACGGCACGCGTCAGGCCGCCGATCTCAGCGCGCGCGAGCGCGAATACCTGCAGGCGATCGCGCAGGACTTCGTCGCGCTCACGGCGCGTCTGGCCGCGAGCTGGACGAGTGGCGAGGGCGGGCTCGGCGCCTATCGCGACCTCTTCGCCACCGCGGGGCAGGCCGGCAACCAGGCCTACCCCTCGCTCGGCGCGGCGGCCCAGGAGATCGTCAGCGGCATGATCGGGATCTGCGACGAGGTCGCCAACGGCAAGATCGCCGATCCCTATGACGCGCGCGACCCGCTGCTCGAGGAGAGCCAGTTCAGCCACAACTCGCTCGTCGACTTCCAGAACAACATGCGCAGCGTCGAAAACGCCTACACCGGCAAGGTGCCCGGCGCCGGCACCAGCGGGCGCGGCCTCGACACCTGGGTCGCGGCGCAGGACCCCGCGCTCGACCAGCGCATCAAGCGTGAGATCGCCGAGGCGATCGCCGCCATCGCGGCGATCCCGAGCCCGTTCTCGGCGGCGATCCTCGATCCGGCGGCGCACCCGGCGATCGAGGACGCGCAGGCGGCGATCCGCGCCCTGCAGGCGACGCTCGAGGGGCGGCTCCTACCGCTCCTGTGACTCTCTGGTAATCGTTTCAGGATGTTTCACCGATGAAACGTCACCTCATGCCCTGTTTCTCAATCCTTGTCGGTGGCACCGTGCTCATCGCCTGCGACGAGGCCGAGCATCCTGAAACACCTTTCCCCGCGGGCGGTGATCTCACCGTCTACGACCGCAGCTCGAACGGCTTCGGCGGCCCGGCGCCGAACCTCGACGCGGTCGCGCTCGGGCGGCACGTCGCCGGTGACGCCGCCTTCGAGGCGGTCTTCGTGACGGCGCCGGCGCCGGTCCAGGGCGGTCTCGGGCCGCGCTTCAACCACACGAGCTGTGAGGGCTGTCACCCGCGCGACGGGCGCGGGCTGGCGCTGGTCGGGGGGCCGCCCTTGAACTCGCCGCTGCTCGTGCGCGTGTCGCTGGCCGCCGGCGAGCCCGAGGCCCCGGGGGGCGCGGTCCCCGTGCCGGGACTCGGCACGCAGGTGCAGGATCACGGCGTCTTCGGGGTCGCGCCCGAGGCGACGGTGGCCCTGGCGTGGGAGGAGGTCGCAGGCGCCTACGGTGACGGCACCCCGTACGCGCTGCGGCGGCCGTCGGTGACGCTGACCTGGCCCGACGGCACGCCGGTCGGACCCGAGGTGCTGCGCTCGGTGCGGATCCCGCCGCCGGTCTTCGGGCTCGGCTTGCTCGAGGCGATCGACGGCGCGGCGATCGAGGCGCTGGCCGATCCGGACGACGCCGACGGCGATGGGATCTCGGGGCGGGTCAATCGGGTCTGGGACGGGCGCGCGGGGCGCGTGGCGATCGGGCGCTTCGGGTGGAAGGCCAACACGGTCGACCTCGAGCGCCAGGTCGCCGGCGCGTACTTCAACGACATGGGGATCACGAGCTCGCTCCACCCCGAGCCCGATGCTCCGAGCGAGATCGACGACGAGACGGTCGCGCTGACGACGTTCTACGTGGCCACGCTGGGGGTGCCGGCACCGCGGGCGCGCGACGCCGAGGCGCGGCGCGGGGAGGCGACCTTCTCGGCGATGGGCTGCGACGGCTGTCACGTCGCGACGACCTTCGTGACGGGCGAGCACCCGATCGCCGAGCTCGCGCGGCAGGCGATCCGTCCGCACACCGATCTGCTCCTGCACGACATGGGGCCGGGGCTGGCCGATGGGCGGCCGGATTGGGAGGCGAGCGGCAGCGAGTGGCGCACCGCGCCGCTGTGGGGGATCGGGCTCACCGAGACCGTGCTGCCGCTGGCGACCTATCTGCACGATGGGCGGGCGCGCACCCTGGCCGAGGCGATCCTCTGGCACGGCGGCGAGGCCGAGGCGGCGAAAGAGGCGTTCCGGAGCGCGCCGACGCGCGAGCGCGAGGCGGTGCTGGCGTTCTTGCGCTCGCTGTGACGTGGCCAGGGGCGGTCGACCGCGATGCGGAGATCGCGAGCTCCGCTGCGGCCTGCTATCATGACGCCGTGGAGCACGAGGTTCCGACGGCATGGTCAGGTCTCTTCGAGCGCCTGCGCGGCGAGCGCGAGGCCAAGGAGAGGCTCATGCACGCGCGGCGCGAGGTCGCGCGGCGATTGGCGCGCATTCTGGCGGAGCGCTTTGATGTGCGCCGTGTCGTGCTCTTCGGGTCACTCGCCCGGGGCGATATCAGCGGTCATCTCGATATCGACCTCGCCGTCGAGGGCCTGCCGCGGGAGCTCGAGCTGGGTGCGCTCAGCACGCTCAACGAGGAGGCGGGATGCCGGGTGGATCTCGTTCGCTGTGAGGACGCCACCCCCAGGCTGCTCGCTGCGATCGCGCGCGACGGAGAGGTCTTGCATGTCGGCTGACAAGCGCGACCTGGCGCGCTTGAAGCTCGCCGCCGCCGAGCTGCGAGCTGATCTGGGTGACCTCGGTACGATCCGGGACAGGATCGCGGGGTTCTCCACGCGACTCGTCGAGACGCCGGACGACGCTGCCGTATGCTCTGCGCTCGCGTTGTGGCTGGACCACTACTATACCGCCTGCGAGGCGATGCTGGGCCGTCTGCTCGCGTCGATCGATGGCTTGGTCCCGAGTGGCGAGGACTGGCACGCACGCCTCCTGCGCGCATCGAGCGTCGGACTCCCAGGCCTGCGACCGCCTCTCGTGTCACAGGCAGCGCGCGGGTCGCTCGATGAGCTGCGCGGGTTTCGTCACAAGCTCCGCCACACCTATCTGCTCGAGATCGATCCTCGTCGCATTGAAGAGCTCGCGCAACGCTCGTCCGAGCTGCATCCGATCCTTGTCACCGACCTGCAGGGGATCGCTCGGTGGCTCGATGGCCTCGACGAGACTGGGGCTTGAAGGGCACTTCAGCGCACGGGTGTGGCCGAGACCATCTGGAAGAACATCGACTCGTCGTTCTCGACTTTGACGTCCCAGTCCTTGATGTCCATGAAGCCCTCGAGCTTCTTGGCCTTGAGGGTCTCGGTCGCCGCCTTGGCCTCGCTCTTGATCGCGGACTCCCGGCCCTTCTCGGTGATCACGTAGAACTTCCGCCCGCCGTTCATCTGCTCCATGTACGGGAGGAAGATCTCCTTCTTACCGATGGGGCGGAGCTCGTTGTAGCTGTAGTAGGTCTCGCCGCGCCAGGTGATGAGCCAGGAGAGCACATCCTCCTCGCAGACGCGCTTGGGCTCGCTGCGCAGGTGGTCGCTGATGAACGAGAGTCCGACCTTGGCGACGAGCGGCTCGAAGGCGTCCTTGATGTAGTCGGTCTCCGGCATCGGCGTGCAGGTGTCATAATACGAGTCGAAGAGATACTTCTGCGACCAGTGCGGCGACAGCGACGGCATATAATAGGAGAGTGACCAGGCCGCCAGCGCCGACGCGGTGAGCCCGAGGCCGACCAGACCCGCGATGCGCGTCTTGGCGACGAAGAAGAGCCCGAGCATGACCGCGCACAAGACGAGGATGAGCGGGATGAAGGTCTTGTAGCGGAAGAGCTCCGTCGTCAGGATCGTCTGGAGAAAGCCGCTGGTGTGCTTGAAGAAGTAGCTCTCTTCCCAGGTCTTGTCGCTCTTGTCGTTGACCTTGGCGTCGGCGTCGATCGGCAGGTTCTGGGGCAGCGGCCGATCGTACTTGTACGTCATCAGGTTGCGCAGCGACTGCGGATCGGCGCGCAGGTCCCAGCCGACCGCGACGATCATGACGATGCCGACCAGCGTGGCGAAGCGCAGTGTCCAGCTGGCGTCGCGGGTGAGGTGGCGGATGAAGAGCGCGGTCACGACCGCCATCGCGGGCACCGCCGGGAAGATGTAGTGGTGGAATTTCGTCGACGAGGCGGTGAAGAGCGCAAAGGCGAAACCGGCCCAGATGGCGAAGAGCACCAACATCTGGTTCTTGTGGTCGTTGTCGCGGACCTTCAGGCGCAAGGTCCACAAGAGCGCCAGCGGTACGAAGGCGACCCAGGGGAAGAAGCCGACGCCGAGCCACTTGATGAAGTGCTCGAAGGTGCCGGAGTCGATCTGGTGCACGCCGCTCGAGAGGCGATTGAAGTGGTCGTGCCAGAAGAAGCGATCGACGTAGGGCTTGCCGTGCTTGACGACCATCGCCACGTACCAGGGAAAGCCGATGGCGATGAAGAGGAAGATGCCGCGGCCGATCTCCGCCTCGCGCAAGACGCGCCAGTTCCAGGTGACGATGAGCCAGATGAGCAGGATCGCGCCCGGCAGACCGAAGCCGAGGAGCCCCTTGGCGTAGGTCGCGTGCGCGACGAGCACGTAGAAGGCGAAGAGCTGGAACTTGCGGATCCAGCGATCCTTGAAGGCGTCGGAGTAGCCGGGGCCGTCACAGAGGCGCTGTCTGTCCTTCTTGAAGGAGAAGAAGGCGCTGACGAAGAGGAGGCCGAGGATGACGAAGTAGATGAGCGCGTGCAGCACGCCCGAGTGCATCGTGCTCGAGGGGAAGCCGGGGATGGCGCCCGGGCTCGGGAACGAGAAGTCGGAGATCAGCAAGAGATATTGCGGCACCGAGTTCAGGAGCACGAAGGCGACGGTGAGCCAGGTCCAGACGCGGAAGCGCCGATCGGACATGGGGATGCGTGGCCCGAAGAACGCGAGCACGATGAAGCACATCGCCAGGGTCATCGTGGCGACGAAGGGCATGTCGGTCTGGGCCTGGCGACTCACCATGTAGAAGAAGGGCGAGGTCGCGAGCACGCCGGCGGCGAGGAGCCCGGGCTTGCGGCCCCAGATCATGCCGACCGCGAGGTAGGTGAGGTACACCGCCAGGATGGCGAGGATGGCGCACGGCAGGCGGATCGCCCACTCGCCGCGGCCGATGAGGCGCACCATCAGCGCCTCCGACCAGAAGATGAAGATCGGCTTCGAGTAGAACGGCTCGCCCTGGAGCTCGTCGCCGACCTTGTTCTTCGAGCCCCACCACGGCGAGATCCAATCGAAGGTCTCGATCATCTCGGTGGTGACCGCGCCGTAGTGCGTCTCCCACGGATCCCAGAGCCCGAAGGCGCCGAGGTTCGGCAAGAAGATGGCGCAGGCCGCGATGACGACCATGACCCGCACGCGCCGCTCGTGCTTGTCGGGGCGGTAGACGGGCTTGTCCTCGAGCGCGGCGAGGATCGGCAGGTCCTTGCGCGGGGCCTGGGCGTCGTCGATTTCGATGAGCGCGGGCTCGACGAGCTCGGGCTCGGCGTTGCGCTGCATCGGCTCGCCGGGGGCGCGCTCTGGGGTGGTCGCCGTCATCGCGGGCGGACATTACCGGAGGTCGAGGCGTTGTCCAACGAGAGATGAAACAGAAACGCCGCGATCGCGAGGCGATCACGGCGTTCGGACATCGCGCTCAAAAGGGCCCAGATCCTAGGCGGGAGGGAGTGAGCGCGGAGGCGACCTGTCGGTCGCCGCACAAGCGAACAACCGACCAACGACGGAGATGGGTCCTTTTCAGCGCGATGTCAGCGCTTGGAGAACTGGAAGCGCTTGCGGGCGCCAGGCCGGCCGTACTTCTTGCGCTCGACCACGCGCGGATCGCGCGTCAGGAAGCCGGCGCGCTTGAGGGTGGCGCGGTACTTCTCGGCGTCGAGGCGGTTCAGCGCGCGCGAGATGCCGTGCTTGACCGCGTCGGCCTGACCCGAGAGGCCGCCGCCCTTGACGGTGGCCCACACGTCGTAGGCGTCGACGGTCTCGGTGAGCTCGAACGGCTGGTTCAGGATCATCAGCAGCGTGGCGCGGCGGAAGTACTCCGGCGCCTCGCGGTGGTTGATCGTGAGCTTGCCGTTGCCGGGCGAGAGGAAGACGCGGGCGCTGGCTTCTTTGCGGCGACCGGTGGCGTAGATGCGGACGGGCTTGGACATGGAGGTCGCCTCAGCTGACGAGGTTCACGGGGGTGGGCTTCTGGGCTTCGTGCGGATGCTCGGCGCCTTTGTACACCTTGAGCTTGCGCAGCATGCTGCGGCCGAGCGGCCCGCGCGGGAGCATGCCCTTGACGGCGCGCTCGATCATGACGCGCGAGTCCTTGGCGAGCTGCTTCTCGGCGGTGACCTCGCGCAGACCACCCGGGAAGCGGGTGTGGTGGCGATACATCTTCTGCTGGAGCTTGGTCCCCGTCAGCACGAGCTTGTCGGCGTTGACGACGACGACGAAGTCACCGACATCCGCGAACGGCGTGTAGGTCGGCTTGGTCTTGCCGCGGAGGATCGCCGCGATGCGCGCCGCGACGCGGCCCAGCGTCTGGCCGGCCATGTCGACGACGACCCACTGACGGTCGACGTTGGTGTGATTGAAGGTGTCGGTTTTCATCTGGTCGTCCCTGCACAGCGTCGTCGCTCGCGGATCGCGTCGGCGGTCCGGGCGACGAGCCGCGGTGGTATAGAGAAGGGGTGCGTCGCTGTCAACACGTGAGTGCGGAGGCGGGCACCCGATGGCATCAGATCGCCGACTTGAGCGCGTCGACGCGGTCGATCTGCTCCCACGAGAACTCGGGGCGGCCGAAGTGACCGTAGGCGGCGGTCGCCTTGAAGATCGGACGGCGCAGCCCGAGCTGGGCGATCATGGCGGCGGGGCGGAAGTCGAAGACCTCGCGCACGGCGCGCACGATCTTGTCGTTGGCGACCGTCTCGGTGCCGTAGGTGTCGACGAGGACGGAGACCGGCTGGGCGACGCCGATCGCGTAGGCGACCTGGACCTCGCACTTGTCGGCGAGGCCGGCGGCCACGATGTTCTTGGCGACGTAGCGCGAGTAGTAGGCCGCCGAGCGGTCGACCTTGGTCGCGTCCTTGCCGGAGAAGGCGCCGCCGCCATGGCGGGCGTAGCCGCCGTAGGTGTCGACGATGATCTTGCGGCCGGTGAGGCCGGCGTCACCGACGGGGCCGCCGATGACGAAGCGCCCGGTCGGGTTGACGAAGTACTTGGTCTCGGCGTCGAGGAGCTCGGTCGGGATGACGGGCTTGATCACGAGCTCCATCACGGCGGCCTTGACCTCGTCCCAGGTCGCCTCGGGGGCGTGCTGGGTCGAGACGACGACGGCGTCGATGCGCTTGGGCTTGCCGCCCTCGTACTGTACCGTGACCTGCGACTTGGCGTCGGGGCGCAGGAAGTCGACGGCCTTGGCGTGGCGCACGTCGGCGAGCTTCTTGACGAGCTGGTGCGAGAGCTGGATCGGGGCGGGCATGAGCTCGGGCGTCTCGGTGCAGGCGAAGCCGAACATCAGGCCCTGGTCGCCGGCGCCCATCTCCTTGTGGAGACCTTCGCCCTCGTTGACGCCCTGGGCGATGTCGGGCGACTGGCGACCGATGGTGGTGAGCACGCCGCAGCTCTCGGCGTCGAAGCCGCAGCGCGGGTCGGTGTAACCGATGTCGCGCACGGTCTGGCGCACGACGTCGCGGTAGTCGATGCGCGCCTGGGTGGTGATCTCGCCGGCGACGACGACGAGGCCGGTGGTGGTCAGGGTCTCGCAGGCGACGCGCGAGTTGGGATCCTCGGCGAGGAGGGCGTCGAGGATCGCGTCCGAGACCTGATCGGCCAGCTTGTCCGGGTGACCTTCGCCGACGGATTCGGAGGTGAAGAGGAAGTCTTTGAGCGCCATGCGAAGATCCTTGGGTGTATGCATGCTCGTGGCCGGCCCGCCCCCGCTTCGGACCTCGATGCAGAGCGGGGCGCCGGCCAAGGAACGCGCTACCTATAGCGTCGCCCGGGGGGCGTCAATAGGCAGGCGCGGACCAGGGGCGCTGGCTGCGATTCAGGGAGCGAAGCGCAGGGTGAGGGCGACCGTCATCGCGGTCGGATCGGCGAGCGCGGTGGCGTAGCCGAGATCGACGGCGACCGCGTCCGACGACCAGCCGAGGCCGAAGGTCAGGCGCTCGGCGGCGAAGACCTCGTCGCGCACGAAACCGGCGCGCAGGTGCACGACGTCGACCAGCGTGAGGTCGGCGCCGAAGCCCCAGGTCGAGACCGCGCGCTCGGCGTCGCCCGAGATGTCGAGGTCGAGGTTGCCGAGCACCTCGAGCTGGTCGAAGACGAAGGAGAGGCCGAAGCCGAGGAGGCGCGGGGCCTCGGGCGTGCGCGTGTCGACGAGGTTCTGGCCGACGACGCCGAAGCGGATGCGGCCGTCGACCTCGAGGATGAGGCCGACGTCGGCGGTCCAGGTGTCGACGTCGTCGGTCTCGGCGACGCCGTCGTCGCCGTCGTCCTTGCCGAGGGTGAGCCCGAGCCAGCGCGCGCCGACCCCGGCGAAGAGGGAGAAGCCCTCGGCGCGGTAGCCGGTGGCGAGCGCGATGCGCACCTGGTTGCCGTCGCGGTCGCGCCCGTCGGGAGCGGTGGTGAAGTAGTTGTAGGCGACGCCGAGCGCGACGTCGGGGTTGGTCTTGGCGTCGACCAGCGAGAGGCCGAGGTTGTGGCCGTCCTTGCCGTCGAGGTAGCTGTAGGCCGCCTCGACCAGGAGCACGCTGACGCGCACGAGGCCGGCCGGGTTGGCGTAGATCGCGGCCGGGCCCCAGGCCGAGGCGCGCACGGCGTCGCCGACGCCGAGCGACTCGGCGGGGGCGCCGTCTTCGCGGCTCTGGGCGAAGGCAGGCGTCGACGAGGCGAGCGCGGCGAGGACGGCAACGAGGAGCCCGACGAAGCGCGTCGTCCGAATCCCATGGCTTGACTGTCGCTTGGATTGTCCCATCATGCCCCTTGCCGTGTGCACGCCTACTCGCCCGCGTGGGGCGTGTCAAACTGCGGATGCGCGCGGCGCGCCACGAGCGGCGACAACCCGCTCGGACCCGGGGAGACTTCCCCGCCGGGAGAAAAGAACGATGGCCCCCTCGAGCAACCGACCGACGAAGTCGAAGCTGACGCTACCCAAGATAGCGGTCTATGCGGTCGCGGCGGTGGCGATCTTCCTGATCCTGCGCTTTGTCTTCTCGGTGGCGATGAGCGTCATGAAGTTCTTGATCCTCGGGGCGCTCGCGGTCTTCGTCGTGTGGGTCTTCCTCGCCAAGGACGGCACGGACAAGTCCGACCGGTCGTAACGGGCGACGTGAAGCACGGCGTCGCGGCATGGGGGATCGCGCTCGCGTTGGCGGGCGTGGGGGCGGGCGCTGCGGCGACCGCCGAGGCGGCTCCGCCTGCGCGGGGATCGTCGCTCACCTTTCATGGCTGGTCTCCGGACTCGCGCCTCATCGCCTATACACGCACGCGCATCGGGCGGGGCTCGAGACCGCGGCGTGACAAGGATGCGGAACAAGTCGAACAGCGCATGCACCGCTTCGTCGAGGACGGGCGCTTCACGGGCTTCGGGCGCATGGTCGGCGGCGACGTGGCGCGCTACGCGCTGGACCATGGCTACGTCGCGACGCCGGCGCCGCGGCGCAAGGTCGGCGAGATGGCCTTCGAGATCGGGCTCGGCGCCGAGATCCTGACCTTGAGGGTCGGGCTCGGGCGCGCGCAGACGTGGCGCCTCACGCGCGGCGAGACGACGTACGCCGAGCACGCCTTCGACCGCATCTACGTCGGCTTCGACGTCGAGCTCTATCCGTCGCCGGACGGTCGGCAGGCGGTGCTGGTGATGCACCTCGACACCGGCTGGGAGATCGACGCGGCGATCTTTCCGGTGTCGCTGGTTCCGGACGGCGCGCCACGCACGAAGTGACGCCAGGTTCGTCCTCCGGACCCTGGCGTCGTGGCGTTCAATGTGCGGGCGGCCACGAGGGCCGCCCCTACGACCCGACATGCGGGAAGCTCAATATGTGCGGGCGGCCACGAGGGCCGCCCCTACGACCCGATATTCGGGAAGCGACGATGGATCAGGTGGCAACGGCAGCTCGCGACCCGGAGCTCCGTAGACGCCCCGAGGGCTCGGTCGAGCCCGAAGAGGGCGGCGGAGGGCGCAGCGTCGCGAGCGATACGATAAGTCCCCACGGGCGTTTCCATCCTGCATGGTGGGCGGTACGCCCGTGGGGACGTCAATTCAGCTTGGGCAGGCCGTCGCCGAAGAGATTGCGGCGGATGCGCTCACGCTCGGCGCGGCTCGACGAGTCCCACTTGAAGTGCATGGTGTCGACCGCGGTGGCGGCTTGACGTCGGGCCTCGAGCTCCTTGGGGGTGAGGAGCGCGTCCTTGCGTGCTTGTCCGCGCTTGACGCGCAGGACCCGGGTGGCCGGTTCTTCGGGGGCAGGTGTCATTTCCTGCGGGAATGCGGAGCCCTCCTTGTCGGACGCCGCCGACTTGGGGGGACGGCCGCGCTTGCGGCCGGTGGCGCGCTTGGCCTTGGCCGGCGCGGCCTTCTTCTTGGCGCTCGCCTTCTTGGTGGAGCCGGGCTTGCGACCCGGCTTCTTCCTGACCTTGGGCTCCGCCGCGGGCGCGGGGCTCGGATCCTCAGCGAGCTTCCAGTGGCCGGCGCCGTCGGAGGCGAAGACGCTGTCGCGCTGCTTGCCGAGCGCGATCATGAGAGCACGTTTGGGGCTGGCGTCGGTCATGCGCTCCGAGCTGACGACGCTCAAGAGCTCCTCGGTGGAGTGCCAGCCGGGGTTGTCGCGGAACCACTCGGCGAGCGCGTCGCCGACGCGCTTGCGGCTGCGTCGCTGCGGGGTCTTGGCGGCCTTCTTCTTGCCGCGACCGGCGCGCGGGGCGGCCGGCTCGGGCTTGGGCGCGGCGGCCGCGACGGCGCGCACGCGCGGGGCTTCGACGCCCTCGGCGGCAGGGCCTTCGAGGCCGAGGATGATCTTCGCCGCCTCCAGCGCGCGAATGACCGTGTCGATCTGGTCCGCGGGCACGGTCGCCTGCACGCGTCCTAGCGTCACCGTGACGCCTCCGTCCTGCACGCTGATCTGGCGCAGGCCTCCGTCGTTCTTTGCCATCGATGTTCTCCCCGAGAAGTGTTGCACTTCGCACGACCGAAGCGTTGCACGGCCCCGTCCGGTGGACGGTGTTCGTGGCCACCCGCGCCGACGCATGCATTTCACGCGCCCGCGCCGCCCGACCGGATTCTTGCGTGCGTCCTATGACGCCGTATCCACGACGGATCCACGAGAATGGATCACGTCTGGTGCGGAGACTAAATTGAGTGTCACTTCGATGCAACCACATTTTGATTAAGCAGCTTGTTCCGGCGCGATATCACATTGACGAGGCCGTGGCCGGGGCGTAGCCTCGCCGCGCCCTTGGGATCCGATGGGCCGATGACGGGATGAAGCGGGGGCGAGATGAGCACGGCCGAGACGTTGCCCGTCACATTCGAAGACGTGGAGGACGCGCGCCGCGTCATCCGACCGTTTATCGCGGAGACACCGTTCGCGCACTCGGTCACACTTTCGCAGGCGGTCGGAGCCAAGGTCTATCTGAAGCTCGAGAATCTCCAGATGACGGGCTCATATAAGGAGAGGGGGGCGCTCAATCGCCTCGCGCGCTTGAGCGAAGACGAGGCGCGCCGCGGCGTCATCGCGTTCTCCGCCGGCAACCACGCGCAGGGGGTCGCCTATCATGCGCAGCGGCTCGGCCTCGCCGCGACCATCGTGATGCCGGTCTATACGCCGCTGGTGAAGGTGATGGCGACGCGCCGCTACGGCGCGCGCGTGGTGCTGCACGGTCAGTCCGCGGCGGAGGCGCGCGCCGAGTCTCATCGCCTCGCGGCGGAGCACGACCTCGTGCACATCCACCCGTTCGACGACCGCTATATCGTCGCGGGGCAGGGCACCATCGGGCTCGAGCTGCTCGAGCAGAACCCGTATCTCGACGCGGTGGTCGTGCCGATCGGCGGCGGCGGGCTCATCGCCGGCGTCTCGCTCGTGCTCAAGGAGACCAACCCGCGCATCAAGGTCTACGGGGTCGAGGCGAGCGCGATGGCCTCGATGAAGGTCTCGCGCGAGGCAGGCCAGGTGACCGAGGTGCCGTCGCAGCGCACGCTCGCCGATGGGATCGCGGTCTCGCGCGTCGGCGAGATCCCGTTTCGCATCGCCGAGCGATATGTCGACGACGTCGTGACCGTCGACGACGAGGAGATCGCCTCCGCCATCCTGACCCTGCTCGAGGTCGAGAAGACGATGGTCGAGGGCGCGGGCGCGGCGGCCCTGGCCGCGGTGATCAACCACCACCTGCCGATCGGCGGCAAGAAGGTCGGGTTGATTCTCACCGGCGGCAACCTCGACGTGACGATGCTGGCGCGCATTATCGAGCGCGGCCTCGTCAAGGACGGGCGCATGGTGCGGTTCTCGGCGCAGATCGTCGACGCGCCGGGCGCGCTCGCGGCGCTGACGACGCTGCTCGGATCGCTGGACGCCAACATCCTGCAGATCAGCCACGAGCGCGCGTTCGCGCGCGGTCCGCTCGGCGTGACGCAGGTCGAGGTGACGCTCGAGACGCGGGGGCACGAGCACATCAAAGAGATCGTGACAGGGCTGGAGTCCGCCGGTATCACCGTCACCCTCGGGTGACGGGCGCGCGCGCGCGAGGACGGCCAGGTTCTTGGAATCGCTAGGGAAAACGGACGAAATCGGGCTCGCTCCGCCGCGCCGATTCGGGCTCGGCCCGAGCCTCGCGATCTTCGCGATCGTGGTGGCCGCGTACGGATTGTGCGCGTGGGATCGACTGCTCGCGCCGTCGCCGCAATTTCATTTCGTCGATCTCGCGCACTCGTTCCTCGAGGGTCGCTTCGATACCGACACACCGCGCGAGCGTTCGGGCGTGACGCGCGAGGACGACCCGCGGGGATTTCGCGAGGCGCTGGCGCGCACGGAGAAGGCCGGCGGTTGGAACGACTGGGCCTTCGTGCGCAAGCTCACGCTGGAGGGCGGCGAGGTGGTGCGCGGGCGCTTTCCGTGGGAGGGCGCCGACGGTGAGCGCAAACACCTCTTCTGGACCGACGACAATCGCGAGCTGAAGATCGTCGTGCCCGCCGACCTGGCGCGCACCTGCGGCGAGCGAGGGCGCTCGCTCTGCGACGAGCGCGAGTACTACGTGTCGTTCCCGCCGTTTCCGGCCGTGGCGCTGGTGCCGGTGGTCGCGGTCTTCGGCTACGACACCAACGACGTCTTGATCACCGTGCTGGTCGGTGGGCTCAACGCGGTGCTCTTGTTCTGGTTCCTGCAGCTCCTGGTGATCCGCGGACACTCGCGGCGGAGCACGCGCGACAACATGCTGCTCGCGCTGGCGTTCGCGCTCGGCACCGTCGCGTTCTTCTCGAGCGTGCGCGGCGAGGTCTGGTTCACGGCGTTGATCTTCGGCGTGGCGATCAATATCGGCTTCATGCTGGCGGCGCTCGACCTGCGCCACCCGATCGTCGCCGGCCTGCTGCTCGGCTGCGGGTTCGCGACGCGCACGCCGATCCTGTTCTGCGGGGCGTTCTTCGCGTGGCAGTTGTTCTTCGCGGGCAACCGCTGGGACCCGAGGCGCTGGCGCGAGATCCTCGTCGTGGGGACGAAGTTCGCCATACCGCTGGCGGCGGTGCTGGCGGCGCTGGCGTGGTACAACGCCGCGCGCTTCGGCGATCCGGGCGAGTTCGGCCACGCCTATCTGCAGGGCAGCGCCTATGATCGCGTGCGCGACCACGGCATGTTCAGCTTCACCTACCTGAACCGCAACCTGCTCTCGGCGGTGCTGGCGATGCCGCGTTTCTCGACCGACGCGCCGTACGTGATGGTGTCCAATCACGGGATCGGGCTCCTGTTCACGACGCCGCTCCTGGCGTTCCTCCTGTGGCCGGTCGACAAGCCGAAGTTGCGTTGGGCCTTGTGGGCTGCGGTGATCGCGGCGGCGGTGCCGGGCCTCTTCTATCAGAACACCGGCTGGGTGCAGTTCGGGTTCCGCTTCGCGCTCGACTACATGCCGTACCTGTTTGCGCTGCTCGCGATCGGCGGGCGGCCGATCGGCAGATTGGGCGTGGCGCTGATCGTGTGGGGGATCGTCGTCAATCTCTTCGGCGCGATCACCTTCGGGCGCTACGGGATCTTCTATTACGAGACGGTCCTGCCCGGGGCGACCTGATCGCGCGGGCGGCCACGAGGGCCGCCCCTACGACTCGGTGTTGCCTGAAGAGAGGTCCGGCGATCTCTCAGGAAGCCAGGAAGTGAGGAGCCCAGGAAGCGGCTCGCGGCGGGGAAATGCGTGTCCCTGACCCGCTCCATGGCTTTCTGGGGGCCTCCTGCCTTCCTCGGTTCCTGGGTTCCTGAGAAGCTGCCACGGGCCCTACCCACGGTCGTTTCTCGAAGTCTCAGCGGAACGTCCGACCTGAGTTCGTCGGACCCTACGGGTTCTTGTGGCGGCGGATGAGGGCGCGGATCGCGAAGAAGAGGATCACGGCGGCGATGATCGCCCAGGCGATGAGACTGTAGCGGGTGAAGAAGGTCTCGACCGCGTCGAGGTTGCCGCCGAGCGCATAGCCGACGCCGACGAGCAGGCTGTTCCAGGCGAGCGCGGAGAGCGCCGACCAGAAGACGACCTGGCGCGTGGTGAGGCCGGCGATCCCGGCGGCGACGAAGAAGAAGGCGCGCAGCGCGGGCACGAAGCGGTTGATGGCGAGGTAGGCCGGGCCGTGGCGCTTCATCTGATCGACGATCTTGCCGACGGCGCCCTGGCCGCGCTCGCCCAGGCGGGCGATGCGGCCCGAGCGCACGAGCCACTTGCCGATGAGGAAGTCGAGCCAGGCGCCGAGCACGGCGCCCGCGGTGACGACGACGAGGACCGGCACGAAGTGCCAGCCGAAGGCGGCGACGAGCACGGCGCCGGCGACGACGAACATGTCGCCGGGGACGGGCGGCACCAGATATTCGATGAGCGCGCCCGCGAAGAGGAGCAGATAGACGACGATCGGCGGCCACTCGCGGAGCGCGTCGATGATCGCTTGCAGGTCCAAGGCGCGGGACCGCTCAGGGTTTGACGAGCGCGAGCGCCTGGCGCACGCGGGCCTGGGTGCGTGCCTTGCCGATCGCCTCGAGGGAGTCGAAGAGCGGCGGGGCGGCGCCCGAGCCGGTGGCGACCAGGCGCACGACCGAGAAGAGATCCTTGGGCTTCCAGGCGAGCGTCTCGCAGAGCGCGCGGAAGGCCGCCTCGAGCGGGGCGGCCTGCCAGGAGGCGTGCTTGTCGACGAGATCGGCGATGGCCAGGAGCGCCTCGTGCGTCTCGGCGGCGGTCTTGCCCTTGGGCAGATAGGACTCGACCGGGAGCGGGGTGGGCTCGCCGAAGAGCCAGGCGGTCTTCGGGATGAAGTCGGAGAGACGCGTGATGCGCTCGCGCACGAGCGGGATCACGCGCAGCAGATATTCGTCGGACAGGAGCCAGGCGCGCAGGCGGGCGAGGAGCGCGTCGGGAGCGAGCTCGCGCAGGTAGAGGCCGTTGAGCCAGTCGAGCTTGTCGAGATCGAAGATCGGGCCGCCGAGGTGCATGCGGTCGAAGGTGAAGTGCTCGAGCATCTCGGCGTAGGTGAACTTCTCGCGCTCGTCGGGCATCGACCAGCCCATGCGGCCGAGGAAATTGACGAGCGCCTCGGGCAGGATCCCGGCGGCCTGGTAGTACTCGAGCGAGACCGGGTTCTTGCGCTTGGAGATCTTGGTCTTGTCGTTGTTGCGCAAGAGCGGCAGGTGCACGAAGACCGGCGGCTCCCAGCCGAAGGCCTGATAGAGGCGCAGGTGCTTGGGGGTCGAGGGGATCCACTCCTCGGCGCGGATCACGTGGGTGATGCCCATCAGGCGATCGTCGACGACGTTGGCGAGGTGATAGGTCGGAAAGCCGTCCGACTTGAGCAGGATCTGGTCGTCGAGCTGGTCGTTGTCGAAGGTGATCTCGCCGCGCAGCGCCTCGTGGATCGTGGTCTGGCCGGTGAGCGGCATCTTGAGGCGGACGACGTGCGGGCGGCCTTCGGCGAGGAGGCGCGCGACCTCGGCGGCGGGCAGGTCGCGGTAGCGGCGGTCGTAGGGTTGTTTGGCGCCGCGCTCCTTCTGGGTGCGGCGCATCTCCTCGAGCTCTTCGGGGGTGGCGAAGCAGCGGTAGGCCTCGCCGGCGGCGACGAGGCGCTCGGCGTGCTCGCGATAGAGGTGCAGGCGCTCGGACTGGCGGTAGGGCCCGACCGGTCCGCCGACATCAGGGCCCTCCTGCCAGTCGAGGCCGACCCAGCGCAGCGCGCGGAAGATGGCGGCCTCGGACTCGGGCGTGGAGCGCGTCTGGTCGGTGTCTTCGATGCGCAGGATGAAGGTGCCGCCGTGCCTCTCGGCGAAGACCTTGTTGAAGAGCGCGATGTAGGCGGTGCCGACGTGCGGGTCGCCGGTGGGCGAGGGCGCGATGCGCACGCGCGGCGGGCGCTCGGGGTCGACGGGCACGCGGGAAGTGTCGAATTCTGGGTGCGAGCTCATGCGATCTCTTCGCCCGCGAGCAGGCGGGCGGGCAGGTCGGGCAGGCGCGCGACGCGGCGGCGCTCGGCCCGGATGATGGCGGTGAGGGTCTGGGCCGCGGAATCGAGCGAGGTGTTGACGACGAGGTAGTCGAAGCGATGGGCGTGCGCGATCTCGCCGCGCGCGTTGGACAGGCGTGTCGCGATCATCTCTTCGCTCTCGGTGCCGCGGCCGCGCAGGCGCGCCTCGAGGATGGCGAGCGAGGGCGGCAGGAGGAAGACGCGCAGGCAGTCGGGGTAGGCGCGCTGGAGGTTGTCGGCGCCGACGACGTCGATGTCGAAGACCGGGTCGCGGCCGGCGGCGACGAGGCGGGCGATCTCGGCGTGCGTCGTGCCGTAGCGGCGCGTGTGAACGTGAGCCCACTCGGCGAAGGCGTCGGCCGCGACCAGCGCGTCGAAGTGCGCGTCGTCGATGAAATGGTAGTCGACGCCGTCGCGCTCACCGGCGCGGGGTGGGCGCGTGGTGTGCGAGACCGACAAGGCCAGGCGCGGGTCGGCCGCAAAGCAGCGCTCGAGCAGCGACGACTTGCCGGTGCCCGAGGGGCCGGTCAGGACGACCAGCAAGCCAGGCGTCGCGGGCGGCCGAGCGGGGAGCGGCTCAGGCGATGTTCTGGGCCTGCTCACGGATCTTCTCCAGCTCGACCTTGGCGTCGACGACGGCGCTGGCGATCCCGGCGTCGCGACACTTGGAGCCGAGGGTGTTGAGCTCGCGCAGGAGCTCCTGGGTGAGGAAGTCGAGGCGGCGGCCGCGCTCGCCATCGTCGTCGCTGCGGAGCGTCGCGCGGAAGGCGGCGAGGTGGGCGCGGGCGCGCACGATCTCCTCGGTGACGTCGGACTTGTCCGAGAAGACGACGAGCTCGGTCATGACGCGCGTCTGATCGAGGTCGTGGCCGAGCTCGGCCTGATAGCGGGCGACGCGCTGGCGCAAGCGCTCGAGGAGCGCGGCGGTCACTTGCGGGGCGTCGGTCTCGGCCTGGTCGAGCAGGCGCTCGAGGGAGACGAGGCGCTCGAGGAGATCCTGGGCGAGCGCGTCGCCCTCGCGGTGGCGCATGGCGACGAGGGCGTCGAGCGCGCGGCCGAGCGCGGCGAGGAAGGCGGTCTCCCCCTCGGTGGGGTCGAGGGCGTGGCGGTGCAGGCTGACGAGGTTGCCCTGGCGCAGGGCGAGCTCGAGCGTGGGCGGCGGCGCGCCGAGCTCGGCGGCGACGACCTGGAGCTCGCGCATGAGCGCCGTGAGCGCGGGGCGGTTGACGCGCACCTCGACGGCGCCCTCGTCGGACTCGAGCGCGGCGTGCAGCTCGACCGAGCCGCGCAGGAGGCGCTCACGCACGAGCGCGGTGGCGGAGGCCTCGCAATGCGCGAGCTCGGGCGGCAGGTGGGCGCGGAGCGAGAGCGCCTTGTGGTTGACGCTCTTGAGCTCGAGGCGGAAGGCCTGGCCGTCGACCGAGAAGGTGGCGGATCCGAAGCCGGTCATGCTCATCGTCGGCATGGTCAGGCGATCTCCGTGCGGGGGCGCTCGGCGGCGGCGACGACCTCGGCGGCCCAACCTTCGAACAGGCCGAGGTCGTCGATGAGGTCGAGGGCGACATAGCGATCGCGCATGTGGCGGCAGACGGTGAGGGTGTGCACGGCGCGCTCGGGTGAGCAGCCGATCTGCGAAGGGCGATCGAGGCAGCCGGCGTCGGCGAGCGCCGTCTCAATGGCGGACAGCGGCAGCATGACCTGCGCGATGCGCGCGCGGATCTCGGGCCAGCGCTCCTTGACGAGGGTGAGCTCGGCCAGGAGCGCGTCGCCGGTGCGCTGCTTTTTCTGGAGCTGGGTGGCGATCTCGGCGACGACCGCCGGGCGGAGGTCGCGGTGGCGCGCGATGAGCGCGGTGAGCGCGGAGGGGGCGGGGCGGCGGGCGGCGAGCGCGGCCGGGTCGATGCTGGCCGGGTCGAGCGCGAGCAGGCGCTCGAAGAGCATGGCGGACAGGCGGGTGGCGACGCCGACCTGGGTGCCGTGCAAGGCGAGGAGCGGCTGGGCGTGGTCGAGCTGCTGCATGTCCCAGTAGTGCGAGACGAGGTGCTCGCCGCCCGAGGCGGGGGCAGAGCTGCCGGCGACCGCCATCGAGAAGCCGGACACGAGGATCGCCTGCATGAGCACGGACAGGCCGTGGCGGTCGGCGCGGCCGATGGCGGCGGCCTGGGTGAGGAGCTCGGCGAAGAGGGCCTCGAGGATCTCGTTGGGCGCGGTGGCGTAGGGCACGTCGCGCACGAGGTGCGAGAGCAGCCAGTCGCCTTGCGAGACCGGCTTGGAGAGGAGGTCGCCGAAGCCGGCGCGGTTGAGGTGGGGCGGGGCGGCCTGCAAGACGGTCGTGTCGGCGACGATGGCCACGGGCTGGTCGCAGGGCAGGGTGCGCTTGACGCCGCCGGAGAGCACGGCGGCGATGGTCGAGGTGTAGCCGTTCATCGAGGCGGCGGTCGGCACGGCGACGTATTCGCGACCGAGCTGGAAGGCAGCGTACTTGACGATGTCGTTGATCGTGCCGGCGCCGACCGCGACCGGGACGGCGGCGCTGGTCGCCATGAGGGTGCAGAGCGCGGTGATGACGCCGTCTTCGCAGACGAGGTGGTCGTCGCCGGGGCGCGGCTCGAGCACGAGGCGGCGGGGGGCGAGGCCGGCGTCATGGAGCGCGGCCTCGACGGCGAGACCGGCGGCGGGCAGGGTGTGGTCGTCGCAGACGACGAGGGCCTCGGCGGCCGTGGGGAAGTGGGCGCGCAGCTCGGCGGGCAGGGTGGCGACGGCGTCGTCGGCGAGCACGACGGAGCGGGTCACGCCGCGGCGGTCGGTGGCGCGGTTGTCGGCGAGCAGGCGCGCGAGCTGGGGCGAGAGCGACATCGGGTTGCGATCCTCGGGGACGCGAGCGGCGGGCGATTTGCTCCGGCGCGCTCGGGCGCTTACCATCCCCCGACGTATGGTGGCAATCCCCCGATCCAAGGCATCCAGGACAAGGTCGGCGAGCTCGGAGGGCGGCGCGGCGTCGCTGGCGATCACGCGGGCGCCGGCGCCGGTGGCGGAGCTCGAAGATGACGCGCGCGAGCCGACGCTGGTCGAGCTGATCCAGAAGGTGCGCGCCTATCACCCGGCGGCCGATCTCAACCTGATCCAGCGCGCGTTCGTCTTCGCCGAGCAGCATCACCGGCCGCAGCGGCGCAAGAACGGCGATCCGTACGTCGGGCACCCGGTCTCGGTGGCGCACATCGTGGCGGACATGCGGCTGGACGAGGGCACGATCTGCGCGGCGCTGCTGCACGACACCGTGGAGGACACGCCGGCGACGCACGAGGACCTGGTGGCGTGCTTCGGCGGCGACATCGCGCACCTGGTCGACGGCGTGACGAAGCTCTCGAAGATCCGCTTCCGCTCGAAGGAGGAGAAGCAGGCGGAGAACTTCCGCAAGATGTTGATCGCGATGTCGCAGGACATCCGGGTCATCCTGGTGAAGCTGGCGGATCGCACGCACAACATGCGCACGCTCGAGCACCTGGCGGTCGACAAGCAGCAGGTGATCGCGCAGGAGACGATGGACATCTTCGCGCCGCTGGCGAACCGGCTGGGGCTCGGCGCGCTCAAGTGCGAGCTGGAGGACCTGTCCTTCCGCTACCTGTACCCGGAGCGCTTCAAGGAGCTCAAGGGCGCGGTGAACAAGCGGCTGGCCGAGCGCAAGGACTACGTCGACAAGGTGATCGACGAGATCCGCGGGATCGTGAGCGACGCGGGGATCGGCGGGGCCGAGGTCGGCGGGCGGCCCAAGCACTTCTGGTCGATCCACCGCAAGATGCTGCGGCAGGATATCCAGATCGACAAGGTGTACGACGCGATCGCGTTTCGGGTGATCGTCGACAAGCAGAGCGAGTGTTATCACGTGCTCGGGTTGATCCACGAGAAGTGGCGGCCGATCCCGGGGCGCTTCAAGGACTACATCGCGCTGCCAAAACCCAATCGTTACCAGAGCTTGCACACGACGGTCATCGGGCCGGACGGGCAGCCGATCGAGGTGCAGATCCGGACCTCGGCGATGCACCGCGTGGCCGAGGGCGGGATCGCGGCGCACTGGAAATACAAGGAAGGCGGCAAGCTCGAGCAGAAGGACAGCGAGCGCTTCGATTGGATCAAGCGCCTGATGGAGTGGCAAAAGGAGTTCGACGACCCGAGCGAGTTCCTGGAGTCGGTGAAGGTCGAGCTCTTCGCGGACGAGGTCTACACCTTCACGCCCAAGGGGGAGCTGAAGGTCCTGCCGCGGGGATCGACGCCGGTCGACTTCGCGTACGCCATCCACTCGGATGTCGGCGCGACGTGCAGCGGGGCGACGGTCAATCAGCACATCGTGCCGCTGACCTACCAGCTCAAGAACGGCGACGTCGTCGAGATCATCCGCAGCAAGAACCAGAAGCCGAACAAGGACTGGTTGAAGTTCGTGCGCACGACGCGCGCCAAGGATCGCATCAAGGCGTTCATCAAGAAGGAGCAGCGGCAGCGGAGCCTGGAGCTCGGCGAGCAATTGCTCGACAAGGAGCTGCGCAAATACTCGCGGTCGCTGTTGCGCATGCGCAAGGGCGAGGAGCTGGAGAAGGCGGCCAAGGCGCTCAACCTCGACTCGGTCGAGGAGCTGGTGGTGCAGGTCGGCATGGGCAACCTGACGGCCGAGGCGGTGGCGCATCAGGCGTTGGGCGACGAGGGCGTGGCGAAGTCGCAGAAGGCGGCGATCGCGGCGCCGATCACGGCGATCACCAAGCTGATCGACAAGGTCAGGCGGCGACCCGGCGGGGTGGTGGTCGATGGGCTCGACGGGGTGAAGCACTCGATCGCGAAGTGCTGCTCACCGGTGCCGGGCGAGCCGATCGTCGGCTTCGTCACGCAGGGGCACGTGATCAGCGTGCACCGCAAGGGCTGCATGCAGACGCTGGCGCTGGAGGGACAGCGCCAGGTCGACGTGACCTGGGGCGAGAGCGCGGGCTCGGGCTATCCGGTGGCGATCCGGGTGATGACCGACAGCGGCGTGCCGGGGTTGCTCAACAAGATGACGAAGGTCTTCTCCGACCTGAAGATCAACATCGACGCGGCCGTGTGCGCCGAGGCACCGGACGGGCGCGCGGAGAACGTCTTCCGCTTCCACGCCAAGCACCTCGACGAGCTGACGGTGGTGACGCGCAAGCTGGAGTCGCTGCGCGGGGTGCACGGGGTGACGCGCGTTCGGGATTGAGCGTGCGTCCCGGGCGGCCACGAGGGCCCTACGGCCCGGCGCCGGCGCGGGGTGCACGGGGTGACGCGCGTTCGGGATTGAGCGTAGGTCGCGGGCGGCCACGAGGGCCGCCCCTACGGCCCGGCGGCGGGTTCGGAGAAGCCACGATGAGGAACGGCAAGGCCCTGGCCCCTCCTGCATTCCTCGCTTCCTGCCTTCCTCATTCTTCTTCTCGATGAGGAACCCAGGAGGGGAGGAAGCCAGGAGGACGATTGCAGGAGATCCGCCTGGGCCGCCCGGCAAGCCGCTACGGTTGGAAGAACTCGGGTGGGCGGTAGCGGGGGATGATGCGCGGCTCACACGGTGCGCAAGCGGTGTTTGCGGCGGTCGCGGGTGCGTCGGCGCAGACGCGGTGGACCTCGGCGTCTGCGCCGGTGGCGGGCCAGGTGATGGTGGCGACCTCCCAGAGGTCGGACTTCGCGAGCGACACGTGCTCGACGGCGCAGAGGAGCTGGCCGGCGGCGAAGATGCGCACGGTGGCGAAGGAGGGGCCGAGCCCGCGGTCGTCCCAGTGATGCACGGCGACGCGGTAGGTGCCGGGCTCGGGCGCGGGGTGAACCAGGGCCTCGCCGCCGCCACGGGTCGTGTCTTCGAGGAGCTGGGGGTTGTCGGCGTCGCTCGTGATCGAGCCCCAATTGGGGGCGTGGTTGTGCCAGAAACAATCGTAGGGGAGGTCGAACCAGGGATCGAGGAGGCCGTCGCCATCGCCGTCGTAGCCGCCGACCGCCAGGGGGTGGGCGTAGTGAAGGTCGACGTCGGGTCCGGCGTCGTCGCCGACATCGGAGTCGTCGGGGTCGTGGGGGTTCGTCCAGGTGAGCTCGATGCGGATCCCGTCGTGATCGACGACGTGCACCGTGCGGGTCGCGGACTCGCACGAGCGCACGCCGTGGGCGTCGGTGACCGAGAGGTGGAGGCGGTAGGTGCCGGTGAGCGAGGTGATCAGGATCGGCGAGGCGACGTAGGCGCTCGGCGAGAAGGTGTCGGCCGCGCCCGGGGGGCGCTCGACGCGCCACGCGTAGCCGACGACGGGAGCGTCGACGCCGCGGCTGGCGGTGCCGTCGAGGTGGAGCATCGTGCCGGGCGCGACGAGCTCGCCCTCGGCGATGGTGAAGCTCGCGACCGGGCAGCGGCCGGTGGTCTCCGGCAGGCCCGGATCGGAGGCGTCGGGAGCGGCGACCTCGTCGGGAGAGGTCGTGTCGGGAGCGGCCGTATCGGAGGAGCTCGTGTCGGACTCGGTGGTGTCGGCGGCGGTGTCGGCGGTGTCCTCACCGACCTGGCCGTTCGCCGCGAGGCAAGCGAAGCAGACGCAGGACGTAATCACCAGGATGCCGAGCGCACGCATGTCGTGAGCGTATGTGATCCAGGGTTTGGGAACAAGTCGTCGTCGATGCGCACGATGGGGTGACGCGAGTCGCTTCGCGGCTGCGGGGAGGCGTGTGTTCGACCGTAGAGGTCGTGCAGATGGCGCAAATGGCGCGTGCCTTGTCGCCGACCGGAGCCCCGCCTTATAGTCGCGCCATCATGTGCCCGCCTGGTGCTTCAGACGATGTCGCGATGGTGCGCCG
>WYBB01000246.1 GCA_011526585.1 Deltaproteobacteria bacterium | reverse complement strand
GACGGCTGCGGCCGGCACCAAGCACAAGAGAGCAAGAACTGGCGGCAAGGCGCCGTCGGCTCGGTCGTGATATGCGGACATCTATAAGTGCTACGGATGCGGACTTGTATAGGTGCTACCGACAGCGCCGAGTCCGAGGACCAGCCGCAACCGCGGCCTGGCGCGACCGGGTAGCGCGCACCCCGGTTCGCGCGACCCTACTCGCCCTTACATGTAGTTCCGCGGCGCCGCCGCCCGCTCCAACCGATCCCGCACCGCCTGCATCAACGCCCCCGGCGGCGGCACCGGCACCAGGATGACCTCCGGTCCACGCGCGTCCGCCTCCCTCAGCGCCGCGTAGAGCCCCCGCGCCCAGCTCTCGGCGCTCACGCCCAGCTCCGCATCGCCGAGCACGATCACCCGCGCTCCCACCAACGCGGACGCCCGCGCGCCGATCGCCTCGCGCGGCCACAGCTCGAGCCGCGCCCTCGGCGCGTAGTGGCTCGCGAGCTGCCCCGGCGCCAGCGCGCGCTCCCCCTCGGCGGTCGCCTGCGCGCCCAACGACGAACCGACCTCACGCCCGAGCACCTCGGCGATCGCCTCCGGCGTGATCGCCCCGAGCCGCAGGACCCGCGGCGCCTCCCCTTCCCCGCCGCTCAGGTCGACGATCGTCGACTCGATCCCGACCGCGCACGGCCCGCCGTCGAGCACCCCGTCGACCTCGTCTCCGAGATCGGCCAGCACGTGCGCCGCCGTCGTCGGCGAGATGTGCCCGAAGCGGTTCGCCGACGGCGCCGCGATCCCCCCGCCCAGGCCCACCAGCACCGCCTGCGTCAGCGGGTGCGCCGGCACGCGCAGCCCGACCGTCGCGAGCCCCCCGGTCACCGCGTCGAGCGCCAGCGGCCCGCGCCGCAGCACCAGCGTCAGCGGCCCGGGCCAGAAGCGCTCGGCCAGTCGCCAGGCCGCCTCCGGCACCTCGGCCCACCCCGGCAGGTGGTCGGCGTCGGCGACGTGCACGATCAGCGGGTGGTGCCGCGGCCGGCGCTTCACCGCGAAGATCCGCGCCACCGCCTCCGGGTCCAGCGCGCTCGCGCCGAGGCCGTAGACCGTCTCGGTCGGCAGCGCGACGAGCCCGCCCCGCCGGAGGATTGAAACCGCCTCCTCGACCCCGACCACACGCCCCGATGTCGCCTCTCTTCCCACGCGCGCGCCCATATCAGGTCTGCCCCGCCCGGGACAATCACCGACAACCACCGATAACCGGGAGTTGACACTGCCGGTCGTCGTTGCTTTCCGGATCCGAGGGGGCTAGAAGCCCATCCGGGATGAGCACGGATGCAGCCGGGAGCGCGCCAACGGGCGCAGCACGGACCGACGCACCACGTTCGGGCAAGGTCGCCTGGATCGTGATCGGCATCGCCGTCGCGATCGGGCTCGGGCTCGGCGTCTTCGTCTACAACCGCGCCGCCTCCGGCAGCGTCGAGATCGCCCATGACTACAAGGTCATGCGCGAGCGCGGTGCGACCCTCTCCGCCGAGGGCTGCGTCGAGGCGAGCCTCGAGTGGTTCCGCCATCGCTGCGACGCCGTCGGCAAGATGTGCATCGACGCCGTGCCGCGCATGGTCGGTGAGTGCCTCGCCGCCCAGGATCGCAGCGAGGCCTGCATCGCCAACGGCAACGACCTCAAGCCCTCGCAATGGGCCTACCAGCACTGCGCCGAGATGGGCATCGATCGCAAGTCGAAAAAGGCCGTCAAGGAGTCGTGCACCCAGGCCTGGCGCGCCTTCGACTCCTGGTGCAAGTCCGGCCAGCAGGGGGTCGCGCTGTGATCGCCGCCGTGCAGTCCGCGATCGCGCGCCTCATCGGTCCGCGCGTGCTCTTCGGCACGGCGCTCGCCGCGACCCTGGCGACCTGGATCATGCTGCTCATCGGCGGCACCGTGAACCCGACCGGCTCCTCGCTCGCCTGCGACTGGTCACCGCGCGACCTCATCTTCCCCACCTGCAACGGCGCCGCCTTCCCCGAGATGACCGGCGGCGTCCTCTACGAGCACGGCCACCGCCTCTGGGGGTGGCTGGTCGGGATCTTCACGACGCTCACCCTCGTCGGCGCCTGGGCCCGCCCCGAGGTCCAGCGGCGCACCAAGCTCATCGCGCTCGGCGCGCTCTTGCTCGTGCTCGCGCAAGGCGCGCTCGGCGGCATCACCGTCGCGCTCGGCCTGAACCCCTACGTGTCGACCGCGCACCTCGTCGTCGGCTACAGCTTCCTCGCGCTCATGGTCGTGCTCTCGTGGCGCCTGGCCCCCTCGCGCAGCGCCGCCCCGCACGAAGGCGAGCGCCTCGCCCGCCGCCTCATCGCCATCGTCGCGCTGGTCGTGCTTCTCCAGATCGTGCTCGGCGGCGTCATCCGCCACTTCGGCGCCGGCCTCGTCTGCGGCGCCGACCCGATCGGCTGCCAGGGTCACGGCCTCTGGCCCAACCACCCGCACCAGCAGTTGCACATGTCGCACCGCTTCCTCGGCTACACCGCGGCGCTCATCGTGCTCTTCCTCACTTTCAAGGCCGCCCCCGCCGCCCGCGCCGCCGGTCGCCTCGGCGTCTCGCGCCTCGCCATCCTGCCGGCCTTCATCGTGCTCGCCCAGGTCGCGCTCGGCCTCCTCACGATCATCACCGGCGAGGTCGTCGCCGTCGCCTTCCACACCGCCTTCGGCGGCTTGCTCCTCGCCAACCTCGCCGCGCTCTGGGCCGGCTTCGGCCCGCTCGGCCACCCCCGCGCTCGGCACGCCTCCGCCCCCGACGCCGCGCACCCCTCCGCGCTCACCCCGCGCGAGGAGGCCCGCGCATGAGCGCCTCACTCGCCCCCGACGCGCCCCGCCGCGGCCTCCTCCCGGTCGCGCGCGACTACATCGCCCTTACCAAGCCGGCGATCAACCGCATGTGCCTCCTCATGGCGGCCGGCGGCCTCTTCCTCGCGCGCGGGCATACCCCCACCGCCACCTCGCTCGACCTCGCCACCGCGCTCTTCGGCCTCCTCGGCACCGCGCTCGCGGTCGCCTCGGCCAACGCGCTCAACATGTGGCTCGAGCGCGACAGCGACCGCCTCATGCGCCGCACCAGGGAACGCCCGCTCGCCGCGCGCCGCATCTCCGCGGACGGCGCCTTCGTGTTCGGCATCGCGCTCGGCCTCGTCTCCGTCGTCGTGCTCGCGCTCTGGACCAACCTCGCCACGACGCTCATCGGCCTCTTCGCCATCATCAGCTACGTCGCGGTCTACACGCCGATGAAGTACAAGGCCCCGCTCGCGCTGGTCGTCGGCGCCATCCCCGGCGCGGTCCCCCCGCTCATGGGCTGGACCACGGTCACCGGCGCGCTCGACGCCCCCGGCCTCGTGCTCTTCGCCATCCTCTTCGTCTGGCAGATGCCGCACTTCATCGCGATCTCGATCGTGCGCCAGCGCGACTACGCCGACGCCGGCATCCGCACGGTGCCCGGCGTGCGCGGCCTCGCCAACGCCAAGTGGCAGGCGCTGGGCTGGTCCATCCTGCTCGTCCCGGTGAGCCTCGCGCTCCCGCTCACCGGCGTCGCCGGTCTCGTCTACGGCGTCGTCGCCGCGCTCGTCAGCCTCGCCTTCCTCGCGATCACCGCGCGCGGCCTCACCGTCTCGCGCGGCGAGACCAACCGCTGGGCGCAGCGCCTCTTCATCGCCTCGCTCATCTACCTGCCGGTCCTCGTCGCCGGCCTCGCCATCGACGTCATCGCATGAGCGCGCTCCTCGAGATCCGCGACCTCGCCTTTGCCTGGAAGAAGGGGCACGGCGTCCTGCGCGGCCTCACGCTCTCGGTCGCCCGCGGCGAGCACCTCGCCCTCCTCGGGCCCAACGGCTCGGGCAAGTCGACGGCGCTCGCGCTCGCCGCCGGGCTCTATCGTCCCGACCAGGGCACGATCCGCTGGCGCTTCGACGACCTCGCGCTCCCCCCCGAGGACCGCCGCGCGCGCGCCCGCTTCGGCGTCGTCTTCCAGCACCCCTCGCTCGATCTGCAGCTCTCCGCGCGCGAGAATCTCCTGCTCGCCGGCCAGCTCGCCGGCCTGCCGCGCACCTTCGTCGCGCCACGCGCCACCGAGCTGCTCGCCACCGTCGGCCTCGCCGCGCGCGCCGACGATCGCGTCAAGACCTTCTCGGGTGGCATGCGCCGCCGCCTCGACCTCGCCCGCGCCATCCTGCCCGAGCCCGAGGCGCTCCTCCTCGACGAGCCGACGACCGGCCTCGACGCCGAGGCCTTCGAGCGCTTCTGGCAACACCTCGGCGAGCTGCGCACCCGCGCCGGCCTCACCCTCGTCGTCGCCACCCACCGCCCCGAAGAGGCCGCGCGCTGCGACCGCCTCATCATGATCGATCGCGGTCAGGCCGTGCACGACGGCACCCCCGAGGAGACGACCCGCGCGCTCGGCCAGGACCTCATCGCGCTACGCGCCACCGACGTCGACGCCGTCGCCGGCGAGGTCGCCGGTCGCTTCGGCCTCGTGACCCGCGTCGCCTCGACCCACGAGGCGACCTGCGAGGTCCCGCTCGGCGAGGACGGCGCGCGGCTCCTCGTCAAGCTCGTCGAGCACTTCCCGGTGGGCCGCCTCAGCGCGATCGAGCTCCGCCGCCCGACGCTCGCCGACGCCTTCGTCAAGCTCACCGGCACCCGACTCAACGGCGATTCAGCCACCACCGCGCCCGCGGAGGCGGCATGACCCAACTCTCGGCCAAGGCGGCCAAGGCGGATCACCTGGTGCAAGCGGAAACCGCTTCCTCCCGCCCCGCGCGGCGCCCCGAGCTCGGCCTCGTGCTCGGCCTCGCCCGCCGCGACCTCATGCGCCTGCGCAAGGACACCGCGCGCTGGGTCGGCCTCGTGCTCCAGCCGATGCTGCTCTGGGCGCTGCTCGGCTCGGGCTTCGGCCGCGTCTTCACGGTGCCCGGCGCGCCCGGGCTCGACTACCACCTCTACTTCTTCCCCGGCCTGGTGATGATGATCGCGCTCTTCACCGCGATCTTCGCCACCATGGCGGTCATCGAGGACCGCGACCACGGCTTCTTGCAGCAGGTCCTGGTCGCACCCGGCTCGCGCACCGCGATGGTGCTCGGCAAGGTGCTCGGCGTGCTCTCGGTCGCGCTCGTGCAGCTCGCCCTCGTCCTGCCCGCCGCGCCGCTGGCCGGCTACGACCTCGCCGCCATCGCCTGGGGTCCGCTGCTCCTCGCGTTCTGCCTCACCGTCATCACGCTGACCGGGCTCGCCTTATCGCTCGCGTGGATCTCGCGCACGACCGGCGGCTACCACGCCGTGATGGGCGTCCTGCTCATCCCGCTCTGGCTCGTCTCCGGCGCGGTCTTCCCGCTGCCCGCCATCGACTCCGGCGAGGTCCTCGGCGTCGTCGGCGCCATCGACCCGATGACCTACGGCGTCGACGCGCTGCGCCACGCCTTTTCGGGCGGCGAGTCCGCGCTCGCCTACACCACGCCGCTCGTCTCCTTCCTCGTGCTCGCCGCGCTCGCCATCGCCGCCGTCGCGCTCGCCGCGCTCGCCGCCCGCCGCCCGGTCGGGGGCCTGGCATGAGCACGCCCGCGGTCGCGCCCGCCGCGGAGCCCGTGGCGCCGAAGACCTTCCTGCAGCGCTGGATCTGGGTCCTCGCCGCCGCCGTCGGCGTGCTCTCGCTGACGATCCTCAAGATGTGCCAGGCCCCCACCCTGCAGCGCCTGCCCGTCCTCTACGTGCTGCCCGAGTTCAACCTCACCGAGGCCAGCGGCGCGCCCTTTTCGACGAAGGACCTCGACGGCAAGGTCTGGATCGCGTCCTTCATCTTCACCTCGTGCCGCGTCGAGTGCCCGCCGATCGGCCGCGCCAACCGGCAGATCCAGGACAAGCTCGGCGACGTGCCCGGCATCGCGCTCGTGACCTTCTCGGTCGACCCCGAGTTCGACACCCCCGAGGTGCTCACCACCTGGGGCGCCGACTTCGGCCGCGACCCCGCGCGCTGGCACCTCGTGACCGGCGATCGCAAGGCGATCGAGCAGGTCGTCATCGACGGCTTCCGCACCCACATGGGCGAGCGCTCCGTCACGGGCGGCCTCGTCCAGATCGCGCACACCATGAAGCTCGTGCTCGTCGACCAGGAGCGCGGCATCCGCCACTACTTCGACGCCACCGACGACAAGGCGCTCGCGCTCATCGTCGACCACGCCAAGGCTCTGGCCAAGGAAGGACCCGCCCGATGAGAGCGCTCGCCCTCTTCCCGCTGCTCCTTGCGCTCGCGGCCTGCGGCGGCCCCGGCTTCGACAAGCCGCTCACGCTCGGCGGCGTCGTCGTCGAGCCCGCCACCCTCAACCGCGGCCGCGATCTCTACAACCGCTACTGCGCCACCTGCCACGGCTTCGACGGCAAGGCCGACACCTCGCAGGCGCGCCAGCTCGACCCGCGCCCGCGCGATCTCACCCTCGCCGTGTTCAAGCGCGTCGAGACCCCGGGCGCGCTGCCCACCGACGCCGAGCTCTCGACCATCATCGTCAACGGCATCCCCGGCACCGGAATGCCTGGCTGGCCGCAGCTCGATCCCGACGAGCTCCAAGCCGTCGTGCATTACCTGAAAACCTTTTCGCAACGCTGGAAAACCGAAGCCCCACCGGCAGATAAAAAGAGCGGTGACGGCGCCATGAACGTGTTGCCAGTCCGCGACGACGCTGCTAGCTTCCGCGCCGCTTCCCGGGCCACCCCTGTCGAGGGCTCAGGGCACCCGGAGGCGCATCGGGCACCGCGCATCTCAATCCGCGGCGGCGCTCCACCGAGCGCTCCGCCGTCCACACAACCCCTGCAGACAACGGACGCGGACCTCCCGCGCTCGCAACAACCGCTGCAAATGCGCTGAGGAAGGGGAAAAACGACGTGGCTCAGATCTTTCCTCGCTGGACCAACAAGATCCCGCTGATGGTCGGCGTCGGCGCACCCGTCGCGCTCTGCGGCGTGGTCTTCGTCGTCTGGTACTACTTCTCGCCGCGCTTCACCGACGTCGGCTACCAGCCCAAGCAGCCGGTACCGTTCTCGCACAAGCTGCACGCCGGTGAGATGGGGCTCGACTGCCGCTACTGCCACCAGACGGTCGAGCGCGCCGCCTTCGCCTCGGTCCCGCCCAGCTCGACGTGCATGAACTGCCACGCCAACATCGATCTCGGCGAACGGCAGAAGCGCGTGCAGCCCGTCGTCGACGCCTACGAGGGCAAGGAGACCCTCGAGTGGGTGCGCGTGCACATGCTGCCGAACTACGCCTACTTCGATCACTCGGTGCACCTCAACGCCGGCGTCGGCTGCACCTCGTGCCACGGGCGCATCGATCAGATGGACGTCGTCTGGCAGGCCGAGCCCCTCTCGATGAGCTGGTGCCTCGACTGCCACCGCAACCCCGAGCCGCACCTGCGCCCGCTCGAACAGATCACCAACATGGCGTGGAGCGCGGCCGACGCCGACGCCTACGACCCGGCCCAGGATCCGCTGCGCAGGCGGCGCTTCGACCCCGCCACCATCGGGCCGAACGTGCCTCGCCCGGCCGACCACCTCAACCCGCCGACCGCGAATTGCTCCGGGTGCCACCGATGACCAAGAACGCGCATCATACGATCGACCAGGCCGAGGCGACCGAGGTCACGCTCGACGGCGTCTCGCGGCGGACCTTCCTCAACGTCGCCGGCGCATCGGCGGCGCTCGCCGGGGTCGGGCTCACGGGCTGCATCAGGAAGCCGGTCACCAAGATCGTGCCCTACGCCAGCCGGCCCGAGGACCTCGTCGAGGGCGTGGCGCTGCACTTCGCGACGGCCCACCAGGAGGGCGCGAGCGTCACCGGCATCGTCGTCGAGAGCCACGAGGGCCGGCCGACCAAGATCGCCGGCAACAAGGCGCACCCCGACTCGCTCGGCGCGACCTCGGCGACGACGCAGGGCTCGGTGCTCGACCTCTACGATCTCGATCGCTCGGTCCTGCCGCACGGCAAGCGCAGCGAGTCCGACGCCGCGACGCTCTCCTGGGAGGCCGCCTGGCAGACCTTCGAGCGCATCGCCGACGAAGCGAAGAAGGGCCCGCTCGCCGTCGTGCTGCCCGCGGTGATGTCGCCGACGGTGCGCCGCCTCGTCGCCGAGGCCCGGCAGGCGATGCCCGCCGCGCGCTTCTTCCAGGCCGACCTGCTCTGGCCCGCCGCCGCCATGGCCGCCGCCCGGGCGATCGGCGGCGCGGGCGCCTACGCCCAGACCCACCTCGACAAGGCCGACGTCGTCGCCGCCTTCGACGCCGACGTGCTCGTCACCGAGCCGGGCGCCGTGCGGCTGACCAAGGGCTACGCCAAGAAGCGCAAGATCACCGGCCCGAACCAGCCGATGAGCCGCATCTACGCGCTCGAGCCGACCTTCTCCTCGACCGGCGCCATCGCCGATCACCGCGCGCGCATCAAGGCCGGCGACGTCGGCAGGGCGCTCGCCCAGCTCGCGCGCGAGCTCGGCGCTCACGGCGTCACGGTCGACGCCGCCGTGGTCGCGTCCTTGCCGCAGGCGACGTTGCCGGCCAAGGCCGATCGCCTCGTCAAGGCGCTGGCCAAGGATCTCGCCGGCAACCGTGGCCGCGCGGTCGTCTGCGTCGGTCGCCGCCAGCCCGCCTGGGTGCACGCGCTCGGCCACGCGATCAACGCCGCGCTCGGCGCGCTCGCCGACGGCGGCCCGCTCTCCTTCCACAAGGACCCGACCCTGCCCGAGGTCGAGGACCTCGGCGCGCTCGCTCAGGCGCTCTCGACCAAGGCGGTCGGCGCGGTCTTCGCCATCGACACCAACCCGGCGTTTTCCGCCCCAGGCGCCCTCGGCCTGCCCGCGCTGCTCGCGCAGACGACGCTCGTGCACGCCGGCACGCACGACGACGAGACCGGCAAGCTCGCGACCCTGCACCTGCCGATCTCGCACTACCTCGAGGCCTGGGGTGACCTCCAGTCCCTCTCCGGCGTGGCCACCGTGCAGCAGCCGCTCATCGAGCCGCTGCACCACACGCCGAGCGCGCTCGAGGTGCTCGCGCGCCTCGTGCGCGGCCGCAGCGTCGGCGGCCACGATCTCGTCATGGAGACGTGGAAGCTCGACGCCGCCGCCTGGGAGACCTGGCTGCACGACGGCGTCAAGCAGGTCGTCGTCGAGACCCCCGCCAGCCTCGACTGGTCCAAGGCGGCCGAGCTGGTGCGCACCGGTAGCCAGGCCGAGACCGCCTCGGGCACCGAGGTGATCTTCGAGCTCGACCCGAACATCCTCGACGGCCGCCACGCCAACAACGGCTGGCTGCGCGAGCTGCCGCACCCGATGTCGAAGCTCACGTGGGAAAACGCCGCCCACATGAACCAGAAGACCGCCGGCGCGCTCGACAGCGGCGACCTCGTCAAGGTCACCGTCGGCGGCCAGACCGTCGAGCTGCCGGTGCAGATCCTGCCGGGCATGGCCGACGACGTCGTCGCGATCGCGCTCGGCCACGGGCGGCGCGGCATCGGCAAGGTCGCCGACCAGCACGGCGCCGACACCTACCCGCTCCTGCCGGCCTCGCTCGAGACGACCGGCTGGTTCGCCGCGGGTCAGTTCGCGGCCTCGGGCGGCGCCATCAAGCTCGCCAACCTCCAGCCGCGCGGCAACTCGCTCACGCCGCGCCCGGCCTCGGGCTACGGCCCCAAGGCCGCGCCCGAGACCTACGCCAAGGGCGGCCTCGGCGAAAACCGCTTCGAGCCGCGCATGATGGCGCTCGAGGCGACGCTCGCGCAGTACGCCGCCAACCCGACCTTCCCCGACGCGCTCAACGATCGCGTGATGCCGGACGAGAAGGTCAAGTCGTGGATGTACCCCGAACCGCCCAACGAGCAGCCGCTCGCCGGCGGCGCGTCGACCGACGACGTCTACCTCAACGGCGTGCACCAGTGGGGCATGTCGATCGACCTCAACGCCTGCACCGGGTGCAACGCCTGCACCATCGCCTGCCAGGCGGAGAACAACATCGTGGTGGTCGGCAAGGACCAGGTCGCGATGGGTCGCGAGATGCACTGGATCCGCATCGACCGCTACTTCAGCGGTGACGAGGATGTCGAGGCGGTGCTCCAGCCGCTGCCGTGTCAGCAATGCGAGACGGCGCCCTGCGAAGCGGTCTGCCCGGTCAAGGCGACGGCCCACTCGAACGAGGGGCTCAACGACATGATCTACAACCGCTGCATCGGCACGCGCTACTGCTCGAACAACTGCCCCTTCAAGGTGCGGCGCTTCAACTGGTTCAACTTCAACCTCGATCTGCACCCGCTCGAGCAGATGCAGAAGAACCCCGACGTGACGGTCCGCTTCCGCGGCGTCATGGAGAAGTGCACCTACTGCGTGCAGCGCATCAACCGCGCCAAGATCGAGGCCAAGGTCCACGGCGACGGGCGCGTCAAGGACGGCGCCATCGTGACCGCCTGCCAGGAGGTCTGCCCCGCCGACGCCATCGTCTTCGGCGACCTGCGCGACGAGAGCTCGGCCGTCGTCAAGGCCAAGAAGGAGCCGCGCACCTACCAGCTCCTGCGCGAGCTCAACATGCGCGCCCGCACGACCTACCAAGCGAAGCTCAGAAACCCCAACCCGGATTTGGTCTGACATGGCCGCTCACACCGACGCACTCGATCCGATTCAGGGTCGCGCGCCGCTCGCGTTGAACAACCCGAGCTTCGCCGACATCTCCAACGCCGTCGCCGCCCCGCTCGAACAGACGAGCTACCGCGGCTGGTGGATGGGCTTCGGCGTGGCCGTGCTCTTCCTCGGCCTCTTGCTCGTCTCGGTCGGCTACCTCATCTGGGAGGGCACCGGCATCTGGGGCCTGCAGAACCCGGTGGGCTGGGGCTGGGCCATCGTCAACTTTGTCTTCTGGGTCGGCATCGGCCACGCCGGCACGCTGATCTCGGCGATCCTCTTCTTGTTCCGGCAGAAGTGGCGCACCTCGATCAACCGCTACGCCGAGGCGATGACGATCTTCGCGGTCATCTGCGCCCTCCTCTTCCCGACGATCCACGTCGGCCGCATCTGGCTCCTCTACTGGATGTTCCCGCTGCCCAACCAGATGGGCATGTGGCCGAACTTCATGTCGCCGCTGCTCTGGGACGTCTTCGCGGTCTCGACCTACTTCACCGTCTCGCTGCTCTTCTGGTACGTCGGCCTCATCCCCGACTTCGCCACGATGCGCGACCGCTCGAAGACCTCGATCCGCAAGAAGGTCTACGGCGCCTTCGCGCTCGGCTGGCGCGGCTCGATGCGCCACTGGGTCAACTACGAGAAGGCCTACCTCATCCTCGCCGCGCTCTCGACCCCGCTCGTGCTCTCGGTGCACACGATCGTGTCCTTCGACTTCGCGGTCTCGAACCTGCCCGGCTGGCACACGACGATCTTCCCGCCCTACTTCGTCGCCGGCGCGATCTTCTCGGGCTTCGCGATGGTGCTGACGCTCGCCATACCTGCGCGCAAGGTCTTCAAGCTCGAGCACATCATCACCATAAAACACATGGAAAACATGGCGAAAATCATTCTGCTCACAGGCAGTCTGGTCGGCTACGCCTACGCCATGGAGCTCTTCGTCTCCTGGTACTCGGGCAGCGAGTACGAGTTCTACACCTTCTTGAACCGCATCAGCGGCGACTACGCCTGGGCCTACTGGATCATGGTGAGCTGCAACGTCATCACGCCGCAGTTCTTCTGGTTCAAGAAGATGCGACGCAGCGTGACGGTGCTCTTCATCCTGTCGATCTTCGTCAACATCGGCATGTGGTTCGAGCGCTTCGTCATCACGATGTCCCTGTCCGCCGACTTCATCCCGAGCGCCTGGGACTACTACTCCCCGTCGTTCTGGGACGTGACGACGCTCATCGGCAGCTTCGGTCTCTTCTTCACGTTCTTCTTCCTCTTCCTCCGCTTCATCCCGATGGTGGCGATCGCCGAGGTCAAGGCCGTGCTCCCGCAGGCCGACCCGCACTACCACCCCGAGCACGGTTCCGAGCACAAGGAGGCGCACGCCCATGGCTGAGCAGAAGGTATGGGGGCTTCTCGCCGAGTTCCCCTCGCCGCAGACGATCTTCACCGCCTGCGAATCCGTGCGTGACGAGGGCTACCGCCACTGGGATGCGCACACGCCCTTCCCGGTGCACAACCTCGACAAGGCGATGGGCGTGCCCGCGTCCAAGGTGCCGTGGATCGTGCTCGCGATGGCGCTCTTCGGCATGACGGCGGGCTTCACCCTGCAGTGGTGGACCACGGCGGTCGACTACCCGGTGATGATCGCCGGCAAGCCGTTCGTCTCGTGGCCGGCCTGGGTGCCGGTCACCTTCGAGCTGACGATCCTGTTCGGGGCCTTCGGCGCGGTCTTCGGCATGTTCGGCCTGAACCGCCTGCCGACCCTGAACCACCCGGTCTTCAACTCCGACCGCTTCGAGGCCGCCAGCGACGACAAGTTCTTCATCTCGATCGAGGCGCGCGACCCGCTCTACGACGCCAAGAAGACGAAGAAGCTCCTGCAGAAGCTCGGCGCGACACATGTCGAGGAGATCGCCGAATGAAGCGCCCGAACCTCATCGTCGCGCTCGTCGCGTCGACCTCGCTCATGGCGGCCTGCCGCGGCAACAAGTCCGCCGAGCCGCCGGTGCACCCCGTCCTCAACATGGACTTCCAGCAGTACTACCGCCCGGCGGAGCGCAACGACTGGTTCCCGGACCGCCGCGCCGCGCGCCCGCTGCCGGCCGGCACCGTCGCCCGCGTCGCCTCGCGCACGAACTTCACGGCCCGCGCCGAGGCGCCGAGCGCCCCCGAGAGCCGCGCCACCGACTCGGCGTTCTACAGCGGTCGCGGACCGGACGGCCGCCTCGTCGACGGCCTGCCCGCGAGCGTGCCGCTCACCGACGCGCTGCTCGAGCGCGGCGAGGCGCGCTACGCGATCTACTGCGCGCCCTGCCACGAGAAGAGCGGCTACGGCCAGGGCATCGTCGTGCAGCGCGGCCTCAAGGTCCCGCCGCCGAGCTTCCACGACCCCCGCCTGCAGGCGATGCCGCTCGGCTACTTCTTCGACGTGATCACGAACGGCAAGAACACGATGAAGCCCTACGCCAGCCAGATCCCGCACGATGACCGCTGGGCCATCGCGGCGTGGCTGCGCGTGCTCCAGGTGAGCCAGCGCGCGACCGCCGCCGACGTGCCCGAGAGCGAGCGCACAAAGATCGACCGAGGTGCCCCGTGAGCGCAACCCACGCGGATATCCCGCATCTGACCCGCGAGAACACGACGCTGCCGGCGACGAGCCTGTGGCGCAAGTTCCCGCTCATCGGCATCGGCGCCGGCCTCGTCTGCCTCGCGCTGGCCTACGTGCTCGGGACCTCGGCCGGCCACGATGCCGGCCACGGCGAGTCGCACCAGCAGTTCTTCTTGAGCTACCTGACCTCGTTCATGTTCTGGCTCTCGATCTGCCTCGGAGGCCTCATCTTCGTGCTCCTGCAGCACGCGACGCGCGCCGGCTGGAGCATCGTCATCCGCCGCATCGCCGAGAACTGGATGGCGGTCCTGCCGCTCTTCGCCGTCCTGGTGGTGCCGCTCTTCATCGGCCAGCACGACCTCTACCACTGGAGCCACGGCATCCCCGAAGACGACCTGATGCTCCAGCGCAAGGGCGCCTACTTCGACGGCGGCTTCTACACCGCGCGCACGGTCATCGTGCTCGTGATCTGGATCGCGCTCTCGCTGGCGCTCTACCGCTGGAGCACACGCCAGGACAAGAGCGGCGACGTCGCGCTCTCGCACAAGATGCGCTGGTGGGCGCCGCTGGGCATCGTCGCCTTCGCGCTGACGACCACGGTCGCCTCGATCGACTGGATGATGTCGCTCGACCCGCACTGGTACTCGACGATCTTCGGCGTCTACTACTTCGCCGGCATCGTGATGGCGTCGGGCGCGGCCTTCATCCTGTCGTCGATGGCGCTGCAGAAGTCCGGCATGCTCGAGCGGGCGATCTCGACCGAGCACTATCACGACCTCGGCAAGTGGACCTTCGCCTTCATCATCTTCTGGACCTACATCGGCTTTTCCCAGTTCTTCCTCATCTGGTATGCCAACATCCCCGAGGAGACGATCTGGTACGGCCACCGCATGAGCCACGGTTGGGAGTACGTCTCGATCTTCCTCGCGCTCGGTCACTTCATCGTGCCGATGTTCTACATGATGTCGCGCCACATCAAGCGCCGCCGCATGACGCTCGCCGTCGGCGCCGCCTGGCTCCTCTTCGCGCACTACGTCGACATGTTCTGGCTCGTGCAGCCGGCCGTGCATGTGGAGCACTTCTCGATCCACATCGCCGATCTCCTGACCCTGGTCGGGCTCGGCGGCGTCGTCATCGGCGCCTACGCCTGGCTCACCACCCGCACCCCGACGGCGCCCATCCAGGACCCGCGGCTCGAAGAGTCGCTCAAGTTCGAGAACTTCTGAGGTGAGAGCGATGGCCGACCAACACCCCCACGGCGAGCACGCCGCACATGACGCCAAGGCCGACGCCGCCCCGCTCGGCCCCCCGCGCCTCGTCGCCAACTTCACCGACGGCGGCCACGAGGTCGACGTCACCCCGAACCGCAACCTGATGGCCTTCCTCGGCGTGATGGTCGTCCTGATGGTCGTCGCCGCCATCGGCGTCTACCAGCTCTTCGTCGCGCACACCGGCGGCCAGCTCGCCGACGCCGCCTCGCGGCCGGCGCCACTGCTGGTCGACCAGCGCGCGCGCGACGATCGCTACGCGACGACCTGGGGCGCCGTCGAGGTCGAGGGCAAGGTCGTCGCCTACCGCATGCCTTTCGCCGAGGCGAAGCGCCTCGTGCTCGGCGACGCCGCGCGCTTCTCGGCTGCGCCCGCCCCGGCGGGCTGGACCCACCCCGACGACATCAAGTGAGCTGGACGACCCTCGTACGATGAACCTGCGCCTGCCGATCCCGATCCTCTCCACCGTGGTGCTCTTCACCGCGCTGGCCGGGATCCGCGCGCCCGCGGCCCTCGCGGTGGCGCCGCTCGGCCCCGAGTTCGACGGCGTCGACGTCAAGAACAAGCTCGGCCAGAAGGTCGACACCGACATCCCGTTCATCGATCCCGACGGCAAGGTGGTGACCCTCGCCCGGTACCTCGATGGCGAGCGCCCGGTGATCTTCACGCTCAACTTCTACCGCTGCACGTCGATCTGCAGCGCGCAGCTCAACGAGCTCGTCAAGTCGCTGCGGAGCGCCGGCTGGGCCCCCGGACCGGAGAAGTTCCGCATCGTCACGGTGAGCTTCGACCCGACCGACTCGTCCGAGATCGCCGCCGGCAAGCAGAAGACCTACCGCGAGGAGCTGGTGCGTCAGCTCGCCGAGGAGGCCGAGGAGGAGCTTGGCGAGGCCGAGATCCGCGAGCGCGCCGCGGCGATCGACTGGACCTTCCTCGTCGCGCGCGACAAGTCGATCCGCGCCATCCTGGACAACGTCGGCTACTCGGTGAAGTACGACGCGCCGAGCGGGCAGTTCGCCCACTCACCGGTGACCTACGTGCTGACGCCCGCGGGCGTGATCAACCGCTACATCTGGGGCATCACCATCCCCTCGCGCGATCTGACCTTCGCCCTGATGGAGAGCTCCGACGGCCAGCTCGGCAGCTTCGGCGACAAGCTCCTCCTGTCGTGCTTCGACTACAACCGCGATCACGGTGGCTACGAGGCGTTCGCCTGGGGCTTCATGCGCATCGGCGGCGGCCTCGTGCTCCTCGTGCTCGGCACCTGGCTCATCATCCATTGGCGGCGCGAGCGGCGACGCTCCGCACAGACCTCCAGCGCCGTGGGCGACGACCGCGTCGACCCCCGGTCCACCTCAGTTTCGGAGTCGAGACCATGACCAGCATGTTCATCGCGGAATCTGGCGGCAAGGGCTTCTGGATGCCCGAGGTCGCGTCGGACTTCGCCGAGAACGTCGACTCGTTGTTCACCTTCATCATGGTGCTCTCGGTCTTCTTCTTCGTGCTCCTGATGGCGCTCTCCGGCTACTTCGCCTGGAAGTACCGCGCCCGCCCGGGGCACACGCGCGCCTCGCCGGTGGCCCACAACTTCAAGCTCGAGTTCCTCTGGTCGGCGATCCCGACGGTGCTGCTCATCGTGATCTTCGCCTGGGGTTTCCGGGACTTCACGACGCTCTCCGCGACCCCCGCCGACGCGCTGCAGGTGCGCGTGGTCGGCCAGAAGTGGAACTGGACGGTGAGCTACCCGACCCTCGATCGCGAGTGCACCTCGACGACCAGCGCGCTCGGCGAGAACAACGTCGACTTCTACCTGCCGGTCGACCAGCCCTTCACCGTGCAGATGTCGAGCAACGACGTGCTGCACTCGTTCTGGATCCCGGCCTTCCGCGTCAAGCGCGACGTGCTGCCCAACCGCTACACCGGCTTCACGGTGACGCCGACGCGCGTCGGCACCTACCCGGTCTTCTGCGCCGAGTACTGCGGCGACAGCCACTCGCAGATGCGCGGCACGGTGCACGTGATGACGAAGGAGGACTTCCAGAAGAAGTTCATCGAGAGCGACAAGTGCAAGCTCGACCCGAAGGCCCCCGACTACAAGCCCAAGCTCTTCGCGAAGTTCGGCTGCAACTCCTGCCACGGCGTCAAGCCCGAGCAGGGCGTCATCGTCGGCCCGAACCTGCACGGCATCTACGGCAAGAGCGAGGGCACCAGCGCCGGTCCGGTGACCATCGACGACGACTACCTGCGCGAGTCGATCGAGTACCCCGAGAAGAAGATCGTGGACGGTTACGCCGGCAAGGCCATGCCGTCCTTCCGCGGCCGCATCACCGAAGAGCAGCTCGCCGCGCTCATCGACTACATCAAGTCCCTCAAGTGACATCACGAATTGGATCCGAGGCCCTGCCTTTCTGTGTAGATTACCCGTCGCCCCGGGTGGGGATCCCCGGTGCGGGCGAGGAGCATCAGCCATGACGACGACGACGCTCGAAGAACAGATCGGTCACTCGACCGAGCACGGCCACGGCGAGGAGGTGGACTTCTACCGGGCCAAGCGCGGCCTGTGGTCGTGGCTCTCCACGGTCGACCACAAGCGCATCGGCATCATGTACCTGGTCGGTACGCTGGCCGGCTTCCTGGTGGCGGGCATCCTGGCGCTCATCTTCCGCGCCGACCTGATGACGCCCAACAGCGAGCTCGGGCGCGACCTCTACAACAAGCTCTTCACGCTGCACGGCGCCATCATGGTGTTCGTGTTCATCATCCCGGCCATCCCGGCGGCGCTCGGCAACTTCTTCCTGCCGCTGATGCTCGGGGCCAAGGACGTCGCCTTCCCGCGGCTCAACCTCCTGTCCTTCTACATCTGGGTCGCCGGCCTGGTGATCCTGCTCCTGGCGATCATCGCCGGCAACCTCGACACCGGCTGGACCTTCTACACGCCCTACTCGATCAAGGACGGCGCCGACGCGACCCCGCTGATCATCGCCACCGGCGGCGTCTTCGTGATGGGCTTCTCGTCGATCCTGACCGGCGTGAACTTCATCGTCACCGTGCACAAGATGCGCGCTCCGGGCATGACCTGGAACCGCATGCCGCTCTTCATCTGGGCGCTCTACGCGACGGCGGTCATCCAGGTCCTGGCGACGCCGGTCCTGGCGATCACCGTGCTGCTCCTCCTCATCGAGAACGCGCTGCAGATCGGCATCTTCAACCCGGCCTGGGGCGGCGACCCGGTGCTCTTCCAGCACTTCTTCTGGTTCTACAGCCACCCGGCCGTCTACATCATGATCCTGCCGGGCTTCGGCATCATCTCCGAAGCGATCTCGGTGCACTCGAAGAAGCACATCTTCGGCTACAAGGCGATCGCGCTCTCGTCGGTGGCGATCGCGATCATCAGCTTCCTCGTGTGGGGCCACCACATGTTCGTCTCCGGCCAGTCGGAGTTCGCGGCGGCCCTCTTCTCGTTCCTGACCTTCGCGGTCGCGGTACCGACGGCGATCAAGACGTTCTCCTGGGTGGCCACCCTCTACAAGGGCGTCATCTCGTGGAACACGACGATGTTCTACGTGCTGACCTTCCTCTTCACCTTCACCATCGGCGGGCTCACCGGCATCTTCCTCGGCGCGCTCTCGGTCGACGTTCACTTCCACGACAGCTACTTCGTGGTGGCGCACTTCCACTACGTGATGATGGGCGGCACGGTCATCGCGCTGCTCGCCGGGCTGCACCACTGGTTCCCGAAGATGTTCGGCAAGATGTTCAACGAGACGCACGGCAAGATCGGCTGCGCGCTCGTCTTCATCGGCTTCAACCTCACCTTCTTCACGCAGTTCCTGCTCGGCTCGCAGGGCATGGCGCGCCGCTACGCCGAGTACGATCCGGTCTTCCAGGGCTATCACGTCTGGTCGTCGATCGGCTCGTTCATCCTCGGCGCGGGGCTCCTCTGGACGCTGGTCTACCTGGTGTGGGCGCTCTTCCGCGGCCCCAAGGCCGGCCCCAACCCGTGGGGTGGCGCCTCGCTCGAGTGGGCCACGCAGAGCCCGCCGATCGAGCACAACTTCCACGAGACGCCGCACGTCGACACCGACCCCTACAACTACCCGGAGATCGACCGCAGCGCGGCCTCCGGTGGCCACCACTGAAGACAGGGAGCCTCAGCGCATGAGCACAGCCCATGTCGGGCACGAAGCCGAGCACGGTTCTTCGCACGGCGATGACCACCCGGCGTTCCTGCAACACCACTTCGACAACGCCTCTCAGCAAGAGGGCGCCGCCAAGCTGGGCATGTGGATCTTCCTCGCGACGGAGATCCTCATGTTCTCGGGGCTCTTCCTCGCGTACTTCGTCATCCGCTCGCAGTACCCCGAGATGGTGCTCGAGGCGCACGAGAAGCTCGACAAGGTGCTCGGCTCCGTCAACACGGTGGTGCTGATCTTCTCGTCGCTGACGATGGCGCTCGGCGTGCGCGCGGCGCAGACCAACCAGCCCAGGCAGGTCCGCTGGTACCTGCTCGTCACGCTCCTGTGCGCGGCGACCTTCATGGTGGTCAAGTACTTCGAGTACACCGCCAAGATCGAGCACGGCACCCTGCCCGGCAACCTCTACCACGAGCACATCTACGACCTGGCGCTCGGCGTCGAGGGCACGCTCGACCGCTGGTGGGGCGGCTACCAGCTCTTCTACGGGATCTACTTCACCATGACCGGGCTGCACGGCATCCACGTGCTCGTCGGCATGGGCCTCATCGCCTGGATCATGTGGAAGAACGAAAAGGGCGCCTTCTCCAGCGCCTACTACACCCCGGTCGAGAACGTCGGCCTCTACTGGCATCTCGTCGACCTGATCTGGATCTTCCTCTTCCCCCTCCTCTACCTGGTGAAGTGACATGAGCTCGTCCGCCAAAGCGTATGTCCGTGGCCGCGCGGCCGACGTGCACGAAGCCCATCACCACGTGATGCCGGTCAAGAAGTACCTCCAGGTCTTCGGCGCCCTGATGGTGCTGACGGTCCTGACGGTGCTGGTCTCCTACCTCGACCTCGGCCCGCTGGCGCTCGGCGTCGCCATGCTGGTCGCGTTGATCAAGGCCGGCTTCGTCGTCGGCTACTTCATGCACCTCAAGTACGACACGCGCTTCCACGCGTTCGTCTTCTTCTCGACCATCCTCTTCGTCGCCATCTTCTTCGCGCTGACCTTCTTCGATCTGAAGACGCGCGACATGATGAACACGACCTGGGACTCGCATCAGTTCGCCAAGGACGCGGGCCTGGTCGAGCGGCCCGAGCTCAAGGACACCAAGCCGCTCTCCCCCGAGATCCGCGCCAAGCTCGAGGCCGGGGGCGGCCACTGAGCGAGGCTCCCGACCGGGCTCCGCCGTCGGCTCGGGAGGCGACCCACGCCGCCGATCTCGCCCTGGCGATCCGGCTTGCGCGAGCGGCCGGCGCCGCGATCGAGCGGGTCAAGCGCGCGGGCTTCTCGGCGGTCGACAAGGACGACGCTTCGCCGGTGACCGAGGCGGACCTCGCCGCCGACCGCGTCATCACCGAGGGCCTGCGCGCCGAGCGCCCCGACGATCCGATCCTCTCGGAGGAGTCCCAATGGACGGCGGGCGCCCACCCGCTCGCGCGCGTGACGGGGATCTGGTGCGTCGACCCGCTCGACGGCACCGAAGCCTTCATCGACCCGATCCGGCGCGGCTACGCGGTACAGATCGCCAGGCTCGAGCGCGCCTCCGAGGGCGGCCTCTGGCGACCGGTCGTCGGCGTGGTCTACGAGCCGGCCACCGACGAGCTCTTCGCCGCCGCCCCGGACGTGGGCGTGATTTTCGAGCGCGGCGGCGTGCGCACGGCGCTCGCGCAGCCGACGGGGCTGAGGCGCGTCGTCACTTCGTCGCGCGCGCCGCTGCGTCTGCGCCAAGCGCTCTTCGCGCGCGGCTATGCCGACGCCGGAACGCTGCGCTCGGTCGGGGTCAAGGTCGGCCACCTCCTCAAGGGCCACGCGGAGATCTACCCGGGCCCTCCCGCGCTCGCCTACTGGGACCTGGCCGCGCCGCAGGCGATCCTCGAGGCCGCCGGTGGCACCGTGAGCGACGCCGCGGGCGCGCCGCCGAGCTACCACTTCGAGCGCGGCCTCACCGCTCCGACGATGGGCGGCCCGACCCTGATGACCTACGGCGTCGATCACGCGCAGGTCCTCGCCGACCTGCAGGCGATCGGCCGCGAGCTCGAAGAGAGAGCCCGCCCCGCGTGAACCGCGTCGCGCTCACGGTCACAGTGGGACCGAAACCGAAAGGGACGACGGCCAGAAGACCGACGTCAACGCTCGAGCGCGCGCGCTGATCCGGCAGCGGTTGATCCGCCTTGCGAGCGGGGCCCCGACCGGTCCATGCTCCGGCCCGGAGGCCCGATGCGCCGTTATCTGCCAGTCCTCTTCGTCGTCGGGTGCGGCGACGACACGACCACGACCCCGAAGAACCCCGAGGCGAACTTCCCGCGCACCTTCATGTGGGGCGCGGCGATCGCCGGCTTCCAGAGCGACCCGGGCTGCCCGACGCTCGCCCCCGAGGTCTGCGAGGACCGCGCCAGCGACTGGTATCAGTGGGTCAGCGACCCGGAGGTCATCGCCTCGTCGCGCGCCTTCGTCACCGGCGAGCCGCTCGCCAACGGGCCCGGCATGCGCGAGACCTTCCGCGAGGACTTCGCGCGCGCCAGGGACGAGCTCGGGCTCTCGGCGATCCGGCTCTCGATCGAGTGGTCGCGCCTGTTCCCCGATCGCGCCGCCGAGGGCGCGACGACGGTCGACGAGCTCGTTGCCTTCGCCGATCCCGACGGCGTCCGCTACTACCAGGACGTCTTCGCCGAGCTGAAGCGCCTCGGCCTGACGCCGCTGGTCACGCTCAACCACTACACGTTGCCGCTGTGGATCCACGACGGCAAGAGCTGCCACTTCGACTACGACGGCTGTGTCGATCGCGGCTGGCTCGATCGGGAGCGCATCGTGCCGGCCATCGCGCTCTACGCCGGCTTCTGCGCCCGCACCTTCGGCGCCGAGGTCGATCTCTGGGCGACCTTGAACGAGCCGTTCGCCACGGTGCTCGCCGGCTACGTGCTGCCCTCCGAAGAGCGCTCGCACCCGCCCGGCGCGCAGCTGAAGATCGAAGACGCGCTCGCCGTGCTGGTCAACCAGATCCACGCGCACGCGGCGATGGTCGACGCCGTGCGCGCCGAGGACACCATCGACGCCGACCGCGACGGTCGCCCCGCGCGCGTCGGCACCGTCGTCAACATCGCCTCCTTCTTCCCGGCCGACGCGAGCGACCCGGCGGGCCCCGACGCCGCGCGCCATGCGAGCTGGGTGCACAACGAGCTCTTCCTCGAAGGCGTCGCCACCGGCCGCCTCGACGAGAACATCGACGGCGTGCTCGAGGGCCCCTACCCCGAGCTGGTCGATCGCCTCGACTGGATCGGCGTCAACTACTACACACGCCTCACGGTCACGCCGTTCGCGGCGGGCCTCGCCCCCGGCTACCCGTGGCTCGACTTCCTGCCCTCGCTCGATGGCGGCTTCTTCCAGGTCTACCCCGAGGGGCTCTACGAAGCGCTCGCGCTCGCGAACCGCTTCGGCGTGCCGCTCATCGTCACCGAGAACGGCGCCGTCGACCCGGGCGAGGACGCTGCCGAGACCTTCCTCCTGCCGCACCTGCGCGCGCTCGATCGCGCCATGTCCGAAGGGATCCCCGTCGAGGGCTACTTCTACTGGACCCTGGTCGACAACTACGAGTGGAACCACGGCATGGCGCTGAGGCTCGGCCTCTACGCGCTCGAGGCCGGCACCAAGGCGCGCCTGATCCGCCCCATCGGCCAGCGCTACGGCGAGGTCGTCAAGGCCAGGGGCTTCTGATCCCGCGTCGTCCGTTTGGCGTGGGGGTGCTCGCCAAGCGCCGAACCGTGCGCTAACGTACACCTCGATTCAGGAGGACACCGATGCGCGTCTTGGTCGCCGATCCGATGGCGGAAGAAACCAGGGCCGGGCTGGAAGGGCTCGGGCTCATGCTCACGTATGACCCGGCGATCGAGCCGCACCTCCTCGCCGACAAGGTCAAGGACGTCGACGTGCTCATCGTCGGTCGCACGCGCGTCACGCGCCGCACCATCGAGTCCGCCACGCGGCTCCGCGCCATCTTGCGCGCCGGCGTCGGGGTCGACACCATCGACGTGCAGGCCGCCTCCGAGCGCGGCATCATCGTCGCCGATTGCGGCGACGCCGACGTCAGCGCCCGCGCCGAGCTCGCCTTCGGCCTCGTGCTCGCGCTCGACCGCGGCCTCCACCTCGGCACGGCCGCCCTGCGCTCGAAGGTCGAGGGTCAGGGCCTGCATGGGCGCACCCTCGGCCTCCTCGGCTGGGACGCGCTCGCGCGCGCGCTGGGCCGGATCGCGCAGGGCTTCGGCATGCGCGTGATGGTGCACGCCAAGGGGCTCACCTCGACGCTCGCCGCCGAGGCCGGCGTGCACTGGTGCGACTCCGCCGAGACCCTCTTTGCCAAGGCCGACGTGCTCTCGCTCCACCCCGACGACGGCACCGACGCCAGCGCCACGGCCGAGCGCATCGCGCGGCTCACCGACGGCGCGACCCTCCTCGTCATGAGCGCGCGCGAGCTCGTCGACTTCGCGGCCGCCAAGGCGCGCCTCGAGGCCGGCACACTCCGGCTCGCGATGGACGTCTACGACGCCAACGACTTCGACGACGACGTGCCGTTCCCGGCCGACGCCTTCCCCGGCCTCTGCGTCACCCACCGCAGCGGTCCGCGCACGCGCCAGGTCGAGGACGCGATCAACCACCGCGTCGTCACCGCGCTCGAGCGCTTCCTGACGCAACGCGTCATGCCCGGTGCGACCAACCTCGACGTGGGCCACGCGGCGACGACCCTGCTCATCCGCCACCACCCCGGCCCGGAGCTCCTGACCTCGGTCTTCGAGGCGCTCAAGGACGCCGGCGCGGTGATCACCCACCTCGAGAGCCACGCCTTCGACGGTGGCGCGGCGATGCTCCTGCGCATCGGGCTCACCGCCCCGCCCTCGCCCGATCTGCGCGACGAGCTCGAGCGCCTCGGCGGTGTGCTCGGCCTCGAAGTGCAAGGATAGCCGCGCGCATGCTGCCGTCGATGCGCCGAGCTTGCCGGCGCAGCGGGTCGGCGGCATCATGCGGGCATGGGTTTCTCGCTCGCCCCCGGACTGCTCATCGCGATGCCGAGCCTGGCGGACCCGAACTTCTTCCGTTCGGTCGTCCTGCTCTGCGCACACACGCGCGAGGGCGCCTTCGGGTTGGTGATCAACCACCCGCTCGACCTGCCGGTGCAGGCGATCTGCGAGGAGGCGAAGATCCCCTGGCGCGGTGACTCGACGCAGAAGGCGCTCTGCGGTGGGCCGGTCGAGCGGCAGCGCGGCTGGCTCCTGCACCCGACCGACAAGCGCTTCGAGGGCACGCAGGTGATCGACGAGGGCCTCGGCCTCACCGCGTCGCGCGACGGGCTGGTCGCCTATGCGCGCGACCCGGACGGCCCCTACCGGCTCCTGCTCGGCTATGCCGGGTGGGGACCCGGGCAGCTCGACCGCGAGGTCCAGCAGGGCTCGTGGCTCGACGCGCCGCTCGACGCGACGCTGGTCTTCGACACGCCGCGCTCGGCGATCTGGCAGCGCGCGCTCGAGAGCGTCGGCGTGCATCCGGCTCACCTCGTCGAGGGCTCCTCGCACATCCACTGAGTTCGCGGCTGCAACGCGCGGGGCCGGCGTCACTTCGCTCGGTCGCTCCTGCGGCGACCTCGAGGTCGCCTCGTCGCTCCCTTCGCTCGTTCCTGGGCCGCGCGCGTTTCGCTCGCGAACTCGATTGAGCTACAACCACTGAGATTATGATTAAGGTCCACAAGCACCGCCTTGCGTGCGCGTGCGATGACTGCCGCGCGAGCTTTCCGCCCGACCGCTTCGAGCCGACCTGGGCGATGCCCGAGCCGGTCGGCGGCGGGGCGACGCGCGTGATCGGGCGCCTGCCGCTCGGCGCGCCCGGCGCCACCTGGAGCTTCGTCGTCTGGGTCGACGAGGATCGGCGCCTCGTCGCGGACTGGCCCGGCTTTCCGGGCACGCGCGGCGCGCGGGTCGAGCTCTCCGAGCCCGGCCGGGGCGAGCGCACGATCGTGCAGACGCGCGACCCGGCGCTGATGGCGCTGAGCGAGCCGATCCCGCTGAGGCGCCAGGCGATCGCGCGCATCAACGCGCGCTGCATGGTCGAGTACGGTCTGGCGCCTGACGAGGTCGCCGACTTCGTGCGCTGCGAGGTGCACGGCCACGGGATCCCGGCGCTCGCATGCGCGCACGTCATGATGGACGAGCGCGTCGACGCCGTCGTCGTCTACGGGCTCGACGGCGACTACCCCGATCTCTTCTGCGAGAGCTGCCTCGCGGGCTACGCCGGCGGCGACCTCACGCTCGCGCATACCGTGTGCAGCCGCTGTCAGCAGGCGCACCTCTATCGCCATCACCTCGTCGCGCGGACCTGGTACGGCGCCGAGACGGCCTGAACGAGCGAAGGCTCAGGTGATCGCGGCGATCACCTCTTCGACATCCTCGAAGCTCTCGAACAGGTGGTCGGGGCGCGCGTCGGCCAGCGCCGCGTGGCTCTCGCCGCCGGTGGCGACGGCGACGACCTCGGCGCCGATGGCGCGCGCGGCGGCGATGTCCTTCAGCGTGTCGCCGATGACGACGACGCGGCAGCGCTCGGGGACGAGGCCGAGCTGCCGCGCGCCGCGGTCGCGACCGATGCGCAGGAGCTCGGCGCGATCGGCGGCGTCGGAGCCGAAGCCCCCGAAGGCGAAGCGCTGGCGCATGCCGACCGCCTCGACCTTGAGCCAGGCCGCGGCCTCGAGGTTGCCCGTGCCGAGGCCCTGGTGGAAGTCGAGCGCGGCGAGGCGCTCGGCGAGCTCGAGCACGCCGGGCAGGCGGACGAAGGGGTTTTCGCGCGCGACCTCGGCGCCGAGGATCGCGAGGTAGCGCTCGGCGATCGCCGCGACCATGGCCTCGCTCACCGGCGCGCCGAAGAGCTCGAGCCCGGCGGCGATGATCGCCGGATCGGTGTTGCCGTGAAACGGCACCGGCCCGAGATCGACCCGCGCGGCATGGCCGTCGCCGAGCGCCTCGCGGAAGGCCTTTTCGAGCGTGCGCTGGCCGATCCCGCCGCCGCGCAGGATGGTGCCGTCGATGTCCCAGAGGATGATCGCGCCGTTCATGCCGGCGGCATACCGGGCAAGCCCGGCCCGCCGCAAGCCGATCGGCGACGCCACGCCGCCCGATCGCGCGGTTGACGCGGGCTTCGCGGCTTCCTATAAGGCCCCGGCCGTGTGCCCGGCCATGGCCACAACGCGCGGCCCAGGGAGATCAGCCATGCACATCCTCGCCGCCCGCGAAGCCGTCGAACGCTTCGCGCACGCGCTGCCCGCCGGCGCCCACGCAGACCGCCTGAGCCGCATCGCCGACGCGACGCGCCAGCTTTTTGACCAGGCTGTCAATACGCGCACCCCCGACCCGCTGCAGCTCGGCTGGGCCGATCACAACCTCGGCGTGCTCGTCGCCGAGGCGCTGGCGGCCGCCGACGCGGACGCGGAGCGCGGGCCGCTCTTCGAGGCCGGGGCCGAGCTCTACCTCGGCGTGCGGCGACGCCTGCTCGAGGCGCTCACGACCGATCCCGACGACCTCGCATGCGCGCTGGCGCTCGCGCTCGGGACGGCGGCGACGCTCGCCGATCGCGACGACCTGCGCCTGAGCGAGGACATCGGCGCGGTGATCAAGGCGCTCTCGCGCCCGGGCGCGGGCCCCCGGCTCGCCGCCGCGGCGACGCGCGCCGTGGTCGAGGCGGGCGGGCGCGCGAAGCGGAGCGAACGCCCGCGACGGCGCGGCAGGGGTCGGGGCGCCGAGGGCGCCGAGGCCGAGCGCGGCGACAAGGACGATAAGGCCAGGAGCGAGAAGAGCGAAGAGGCCGAGGCCGAGCGCGTGCAGGCGATGCAGAAGGCGGCGGCCGCGCTGGCCGGCGCCGTGCGCGAGGCGGTCGAGCGGCTGGGCAAGCGCCTGCCCGAGCACCCGGAGCTCGCGCTCGATCGGATCCGGCTCGTGCTGCTCGCGGCGCGGGCCGCGGACGGCGTGGCGCGGCAGGAGGCGCTGTCGATGGCGCGCGCGCTCTTGAGCGATCACGAGGCGCGCTTCGGGCCGAGCGACGCGCAGCGCGAGGTGACGGCGACGCTCGTGCAGCTGCGCGCCAAGGACACGCCGGCGGCCGAGCTCGCGCGCGACACCCTGAGCCTGCTCGAGCTCGAGGCCAGGGAGCGCGGCATCGATCCGCGGCGGGCGCTCAAGCTGGTCAAGAGCCTCGCGCGCGCACACGCGCTCGATCAGGAGACCGCGCGTCAAATCCAGCGCGTGGTGCAGCCGAGCATGGCCAGCGGCGACGAGGGCGCGTGGGCCGAGCTCAAGGCGCTCCTCTTCGAGGCGCTCGGCGACGAGGCGGCGCTCCTGACGCTGCAGGAGAAGAACCTCGAGAAGGATCCTCGAGACCAGCAGGCGGCCAAGACGCTCTTCGAGCGGCTCCTCAAGAACGTGCGCCGCGGGCTGCCCTCACCGTTTCCCTCGACGACGCTCGACCTCGTCGCGCAGGCGGTGCCGATGCAAGCGCTCGGGCGCCTCTCGGCCGACGACGTCGACGCGCTGCTCGGGCTCCTGCGCGAGGTCTTCGGGCTCGACAAGGCGCTGGCCTTCGCGCGCCACAAGCTGACGGTCGCTCGCGAGCTCAAGCAGCGCGACTTCGTGTGGAAGAAGGCGCTGGCGCTGGCCGACGAGGCCAAGGACGAGGACGCGCTCTTCGAGATCGCGCGGCGCGCCATCCACGAGAAGTCGGCGCCGCCCGAGGCGCGCCTGGCGCTCGCGCGCGCGCTGGTGCACAAGGGGCAGAACCTCGACGAGGCCGACGACGCGCTGCGGGGTCTCACCTCCGAGCGCGGCCCGATCGCGGCCGAGGCCCAGCAGCTCAAGGCGAAGATCAAGGCCGACCCGCGCTACCGCGACGCGCGCATGAGCGCGATGCTCGCCTTCGAGGAGCAGCTCGGCATCGGCACCGCCAAGGCCCAGACGCTCAAGGTGGTCTTCACCGCGCCGGCCTACGTGCTGGCGGAGATCGCCGACAAGCCGGCGCCGGAGTTCTACGAGCACAGGCACCTGCGCGTGATGGTGCGGAGCGAGGACCTGCCCGACGGGATCGCGCCGAGCGACCTGCACAAGGGCGACACGCTCGAGGCGCCGGTGCGGGGTCAGGATGCCGCGCAAGAGCGGGACAAGGACAACCTGCGCATCTACTGGATCGCCGACCAGCGCCTCGTGAAGCTCGGCCTCGACGCCGACGCGCTGGCGAGCCGGCAGAAGGCCGAGGACGACGGCTTCGGGATCGGCACGGCTCAGCCGCTGCCGCTCAAGGTGTCGTGGGACGCGAAGAAGAAGCGCCTGGTCGCGCGCCTCTTCGACGCCGGCGGCAAGGAGTTCCGCGTGCGGCCCGCGATCGAGATCGACCAGCTCCCCGACGGGCTCGAGGCGGCGCACGTCGGCGGGCGCGGCAAGCGCTTCGTCGGCGCGGTCGAGCGCGGAGGCCCCGGCCAGTACAAGGTCGTCGGCAAGATCGCGCTGGCGACGAGCGAGGGCCCGGGCGCGAGCGAGGGCGGGACCGAGAGCGCGGGCGCGTCTGACAACGCGGGCGCGAGCGAGAGCGCGGAGGCGACCGGATGAACGCGGGCTTCGAACGCTTCGAGATCGAGGTCGGCGGCGGCTCGCCCGGCCTCCTCACGCCCGGGCGCGTGATGGCGGCGCTGGCGCGCGGCGCGGGGATCCCCGCCGAGGAGATCGGGCTCGTCGAGCCGCTGCGCCACGGCGTCGCGGCCGTCGAGATCGCGCTCGGGCGCGCGGCGCGGCTGGGCACGCCGCGGCTCCTGCCGAGCGAGGAGGCCGGGCGGCCGGCGCTCTTCCTGCTGCGCCGCCCCGACGACCTGCCGGAGGAGGGCCGCGCCGAGCTGCTCCTGTCGATCGAAGGCGGCGGTGAGGCGCCGCGACCCGGGGAGGTCGCGCTGGCGCTGGCCGACGCGCTGGGGATCGGCCAGGAGGAGATCGGCTTCGGCCTTCGCGGCGCCGACTTCGTGCGCGTCTCGGTGCCGCTCGGCGTTTGCGCCGGCCCGCTGCCGGCGCAGCTCGGCATCGCCGGAAAGCGCTACAAGATCGAGAACCTGGCAAAAAAACCCTGAGCCCGCCCGGGCGGCGTCTGGGTGAGCGCGCGCTGGCGCTCCGGACGCGGCTCGCGGCGGGCGAAGTCGACGAGGCCGAGGTGCGCCGCCGCTTGAGCGAGGCGGCGCGAGCGCTGCTCTCGCGGAGCCCGCGCGACCAGGAGCTCGTGCACCTCGTGCGCTCGCTCGCGGCGCGCGCCTTCGTGCCGGCGGCGTCGGCGACCCTGCCGCGCGGCCCCGCGCGCACGGTGCGCCACGCGCTCTCGAAGCGCAGCGCCGAAGAGCGCGCGGCGCTGGCGTCCGCCCTCGTCGTCCTGCCCGACCCGACGACCGATCGCGAGGGCGCGGTCGCCGCGCTCGAGCTCCTCGTGCTCGTGCCGAGCGAGTCCGAGCGCGCCGAGCGGCTCTGTGACGCGCTGGAGGACAGCGGCGAGGACGTGAGCCTGCAGCGCTTCATGCTCACGCTCGGCGCCTTCGATCCGCGAGCGCCGCTGTCGCCGCAGGACCTCCTGGCGATCGACGCCGCGCTCGAGCGCGTGAGCCCGGAGCGCCGCGCCGAGGCCGCGCGTCGCGCCGCTTGCGCCGCGCTGGCGCACCTCGCGCACGACCCGCGCGCACCCCACGGCAGCGCCTGGCTCGTGCCGTGTCGTCAGGGCGAGAGCGTCGCCAACACGCACCTTGCGCTGGCGCGACGGCCGGCCTTGAGGGATGAGCTCGGCCCGGTCGCACGCTGGCTCCTCGCGCCCGACCCGGCGCTCGACGCGGCGCACGCCTGTGATCGACAGGCGCGCGGCCCGGCGGACTGGGAGCGCGGTTCGGTCCTGCTCGCCGGCGCGCTCGACGCCGAAGACCGTGCGCGCGTGCTCGACGTGCGCGCCGCGCTGATCGCCACCCGTGCATTGCCACCGCACGACGCACCGCGGCCCCCGCCGTTGAAGACCGGCCTCGCCCAGCGTCTGGCATCGTTGGTGAGCGGTGAGGCGGCGCAGGCCGTGGTCGACGCGCAGGCGCTCGAGCTGCTCGGCGATCGCCATGCGGCCGCGAAGTCCTGGCTCGAGATCGGCACCGCCAAGGACGATCTCGTCGCGCTTGCGCGCGCCGTCGCCCTGGTCGCCGAGCTCCCACCCGGCGATCGCAAGGCGCTGGTCGACGCGCTGCGGCGCGACGCGCTCACCGACGAAGCGCGCCTGGGCGACCCGGACCTGCGCGAGCGGGCGCGCCTGCTCGATCGGCTCGAGCCCGATCCCTGGACCGCGATCCGGCTCGCCGCGAGCGCACCGGCCGACGCCTGGCGCTCCCCCGAGCTCGTCACGCCCCCCGAGGCCGGCCCCGCCGACAGCGATCCCCACCACCCGGACAACCGCCTGGCCGCCGCCAGCGATCTGCTCGCCGCCGCCCAGCTCGAGCCCGCCGCGAACATCCTCGCCTCGCTCCTGCGCAAGACCGACGAGCACACGCCGGCGCGCCTCTTCACCGTGCTCGCCACCGCGCTCGAGGCCGAGGAGCCGCCCGCCGAGCTCGTACACGCCGCCGAGCGCGCGCTCCACGACGAGCGCCGCGTCGTCCCGCTGCTCGAGGCCCTGCGCAAGGCACCCAGCGCCGCCTACGCGCTCCACGAGGCGCTCATCGCCTTTGCGCTCGACCCGTCACGCGCCGACGCCGATCGCCTGCTCGCGCTCGAGGTCTGGCTCGGGATCTGGCGCGCCACCGAGACCGCGCCCGACCCCGACGCGCTCCGCACGCTGCGCGAAGACGAGCCGGCGCTCCTCGTCGCCGCCGCGCTCCGCCTGAGCGGCGCGCCTTCCCTCGATCGCCTCGCGCGCTTCCTCGCGGATCACCCGCCGGACGCCACCGATCCCGACGCCTTCTCGGACGCCCTGCTCGCCCTGTCACTCGGGCGCTGAGCGCGCCTCAGAACCAGACGTTGCACTGGATCGGTTCGGCCGAGAGCGTCGCTTTCGGATAGGCCGCCGCGAAGACCATGCACATCTCGTCCTGGCTGCCCTTGTTCGGGAAGACCATCTTCAAGGGCTCGCGATCGTTGTTCCACGTGCAGGTCCAGCGCAGCCGATCCCCCTCGGCCAGGCTCAGGGGCGGCGAGAAACCCTCGTACTTCGGGTGCGCCCAGTCGTCGTCCTCGTAGACCAGCTCGGCCTCGCCATCGCGCACCGCCTCGATGGTGAAGTGCTCGCCGAGCTCGTGGAAGTGGCTCATCAGCCCGAAGATCTCCACGTCGTAGGGCACGCTGCAGCTCGCCGTGTCCGAGGTCTCCTGGCCGGGCGGCAGCGCGAAGCCCCAGTTCGCGAACCAGATGATCTCGGCGTGGTGCTCGATCGCCATCTCCGGCGGCGCGCCGACCAGATCGATCGTCAGCGACGCCTCGATCGGCTCGGTGGTGTAGTTGATCGCGTGATACTCCAGGATGAGGCGCTGGCCCGGCAGGAGGTGGAACGCCACCCCCGGCGGCGTCTGCATGACCCGCTCGGGCGTGGCCGAGCCGAAGATGTAGGCCGCGTCGCCACGCAGCTGCTCGGCCGCCGGCTCGCAGTCGTGCACGACCGCCTCGCCCGCGCTCGCCGGGTTCAAGGCCGTGCCGTCGATCACCTTGTAGAGGTTGAAGTGGTGCGAGATCCCTCGCATGTTCGACTCGAAGCGCACGACGTCGAGCGCCGCGCCCGCCGGGATGTTCACGCTCTTGCAGACCTGGCGCTCCTGGCCGGACTGCACGGTGAACGGCTCGATCGTGAAGCTCAGGCGCGGTCCCTCGCCCTGGACCACCTCCGGCTCGATCGCCGTGTCCGCGGGCACGCTCGTGTCGGCCTCGGTCTCCGCCAGCACGTCGTCCTCGACGGTCTCGGCCTCGACCTCGGGAGCAGCGACCTCCTCCTGCGAGGTCTCGAGCACCGCGTCGACCCCGGTCTCCTCCTCGCCACCGGCCGTGTCCGCCTCGCTCGCCGCGTCGCCGGCGCTGGTCGTGTCGCCCGCCACGCCCGGGCTCGTGTCATCACACCCGACGAACACCAACGCGGCCAACACCGCGAACCCCGATCGCACCACCATGCGTCCTCCGGGCGCCGGGCCTCTGTCCCCGATCGCGCGGCGCATGATAGACACGTCCGGCGATGATCGAAAGCACACCCGCGCTCGTGGCCTCGCTCGACGGCTACACCCCAAGCGACGGCGAGGTGCGGGTGCTCGTGCTCATCGGCGCGACGACGATCCTCTACCTCGCCTATCACCTCGGGATCCGCCGCTCCTTCGTCGCGCGTCTCCTCCCCGGGCCGCCCGACGAGGACGCCCTGCGCACGCGCGTTTCGTTCTTCCGAAAGGGGCTCGGCACCGTGCTCCTCGGGGTGGTGCCGGCGATCGGCATCGCCGCCGCCTGGCCCGGCGGCCTCTCGCGCTGCGGCCTCACCCTCGACGAAGCCCCGCGCTCGCTCGCCCTTGCCGCCCTCTTCATCGCGCTGAGCGCGATCCCGATCCTGAGCCAGGCCAAGAAGCCCTCGTACCGCCTTCACTATCCCGAAGTACGAATGCCATTCACAACCCGCATCGCCACCTGGAACGCGCTCGCCTGGATCGCGTTCCTCATCGCCTACGAGCTCTTCTTCCGCGGCATCCTCGTGCTCGGGCTCGCCGCCGAGCTCGGCCCCCTGCCGGCGCTCGCCATCTCGCTCATGGCCTATGTCTTCGTGCACCTCGATCGCTACGTCGGCGAGACCCTCGGCACGCTCGTCTCGGGCACGGTCTTCTCGCTCGTCGCGCTCGACACCGGCTCGCTGCTCATGCCGATCGTCGCCCACCTCGGCGTCGCGCTCCTCTCGGATCACCTCGCCGCGCGCCCGCTGCCCGAGCGCTCTCATGGCTGAGCGCATCGCGCTGTTCGTGCCCTGCCTCGCCGAGCACTTCGACGCCCGCGCCGTCGAGGCGAGCGCGCTTCTGCTCCGCCACCTCGGCCTCGCCTTCGACGTGCCGTCCCAGCAGACCTGCTGCGGCCAGCCCTTCCGCACCAGCGGCGACCTCGCCTCCGCCACCGCGCTCGCGCGCCGCATGGACAAGGTCTTCGCGCGCTACGATCGGATCATCACCCCATCGGCCTCCTGCGCCGCCATGGTGCGCACGCACTACCCGACGCTCGCCGGCCCGCTGCCGATCGCCCAGCGCGTCGTCGAGCTCGCCGAGTACCTCGTCACGCGCGACTTCGACCCCGCGACCGCCTCATGGCCCGGCGTCGCGACCTGGCACCCGAGCTGCCACGCCCGCGACCTCGCCCCGCCCGAAGTCCGCTCGTCGCCGCCCGCCCTCAGCCTCTTGTCACGCGTGCGCGACCTCACGCTCGTGCCCCTGCCCCACGCCTCCCAGTGCTGCGGCTTCGGCGGCGCCTTCGCCACGCGCTTTTCCCCGGTCTCGGTCGCGCTCGGCCAGGACAAGCTCGCGCTCGCCGCCTCGACCGGCGCGCACACCCTCGTCGCCGACGACGCCGGCTGCCGCCTGCACCTCCGCGGCCTGCCGAGCGCGCTCGAGATCAAGCACCTCGCCGAGATCCTCGCCGAGGGCCTGCACCTCATGCCGCGCCCGCCGCGCCGCGCGCCACGCGCGTCGACCCCGGAGCGCGCCCGGTGATCCCGCGCAGCACCCGCCCCGCCGAGCTGCTCTTCCCGCGCGAGAGCCCCTTCCGCATGGCCTCGCGCATCGACGCCGCGCTCGCCGATCCCGAGCTGTCCCGCTTCGTGCCCGCCACCACCCGGCTCAAGGACGATACGCGCGTCGCCGCGCTCGCCGTCGCCTTCGGCCCGCGCGTGTACGAGGCCCGTCGCCTCGCAGGCCAGATCCGCCGCGCCACCCTCGCCGCCCTCGACCACCACCTCGCGCGCTTCATCACCGCGGCCCGATCTCACGGCATCGAAGTACACATCGCCGCCGACGCCGCCGAGGCCCGCGCCCTCGTCCTCGCCATCGCCGCCCGCCGCGGCGCCCGCCGCGCCGTCAAGGCCAAGTCGATGGTCACCGAGGAGATCCAGCTCCTCGACGCGCTCCTCGGCGCCGGCATCGACACCCTCGAGACCGATCTCGGCGAGCTCGTCCTGCAGCTCGACGACGACGCCCCGAGCCACCTCGTCACCCCGATGATCCACAAGGATCGCGTTGCCGCCCGGCGCGCGCTCGCCCGCCTCGATCCCGCCTCCGCGCCCGCCGAGCCCGACCCCGAGGCGCTCACCGCGCACGCCCGCCAGGCCCTGCGCAGGTCCTTCGCCCAGGCCGACCTCGGCATCACCGGCGCCAACTTCCTCTGCGCCGAGACCGGCGAGATCGTGCTCTGCACCAACGAGGGCAATGGCCGCCTCTCCTCCCTCGTCGGCCACACCCACATCGCCGTCACCGGGATCGAGAAGGTCGTGCCGACCCTCGATCACCTCGCCCTCCTCCTCGAGCTCCTCGCGCGCAGCGCCACCGGCCAGCCGCTCACCGTCTACACCTCGTTCGTCTCCGCGCCGACGCCCGGCCGCGAGGTGCACCTCGTGCTCGTCGATAACGGCAGGAGCGGCGTGCTCGCCGACGAGACCTTCCGCGACGCGCTCGGCTGCATCCGCTGCGGCGCCTGCCTCAACACCTGCCCGGTGTATCGGCAGATCGGCGGCCACGCCTACGGCTCGGTCTGGCCCGGCCCGATCGGCGCCGTGCTCACGCCGCTCATGCGCGGCCCCGAGACCACCCCCGATCTGCCCTGGGCCTCCACGCTCTGCGGCGCCTGCCACGAGGCCTGCCCGGTCGACATCGATCTGCCCGCGCTGCTCGTCGCCCACCGCGCGCGCGACCACACCCACGCCGGGCTCCTGTCCCGCGCACGCTCGCGGCTCGTGCGCTTCATGCTCGCCGGCCGCCTGCGCTGGCGCGTCGCCTCGGCGCTCGCGCGCGCCATCGCCTCACGCCACCTCGGCCCCACGCGCGCCTGGGACCATGGCCCGCGCCGCCTGCCCGCCCCCGGCCCACGCTTTTCTTCGCGCTGGAAGAAGCTCACCCGGAGGCGCGCGCGTGACGCCTGAAGACCTCTTCGCGCGCATTCGCGCCGCCCTCGGCCGCGACACTTCGCCTGCCCTACCCGCGCCGCCCGTGCCAACCGTGCCGCCCGGTCTGCGCCCGCGCCTCGATCCACCCGCCGGCGAACCGGCCGATCTCCTCGCGACCTTCGCCGCCGCGGCGCGTCGCTCCGGCGCCGAGGTCGTCATCGCGCCCGAGCGCCCGCCCACCCTGCCCCCGCTCGCCCCCGACCCCGATCCCTTCGCCGCCCCCCATCACGTCGTCACCGCCTCGGCCGCGATCGCCGCCTCCGGCTCGGTCCTGCTCGACGCCGATCCCCCCGCCGCGCTGCGCGTCATGGCGACACCGCTCCTCGTCGTGCACCTCGAGCCGTCGCACATCGTGCCGACGCTCGCCGACGCCCTCGCGCGCGCCGCCGCGAGACCGCTCCCCGCCAACCGCGTGATCGTCACCGGCCCCTCCAAGACCGCCGACATCGAGGGCATCCTGATCACCGGTGTGCACGGCCCCGGCCGCGTGCTGATCGTCGTCGGCGATCCCGCCGTCGCCCAGCATGAGGTTTGACACCCGCATGCCGGGCCGCTAAGAGCCGCGCATGGACGTGCCGCACGACAACGACGAGACCCTCTCCGCCTTCCGCTCCGTGCCGCGCACCGGCGTCATCTTCGTCATGGCGGAGGCGGGCGCGCGCGGCTTCCGCTACGGCCACCCCGAGTGGGTCAACCTCGGCCAGGGCGCGCCCGAGACCGGCCCCCTGCCCGGCTCGGTCGAGCGCCTGGCCCACGTCGAGGTCAGCGCCGACGCCCACGAGTACGCCCCGGTCGGCGGCCTCTGGGAGCTGCGCGAGACGGTCGCCGCGCTCTACAACGCGCGCTATCGCCGCGGCATGCCGTCGCAGTACACGGCCGAGAACGTCGCCATCGCCAGCGGCGGCCGCGTCGCGCTCACCCGCATCGCCGCCGCGCTCGACGCCGTCAACCTCGGCCACCTCCTGCCGGACTACACCGCCTACGCCGAGCTCCTCGAGACCTTCGACCGCGTCATCCCGATCCCGGTCGTCGTCTACGCGCGTGACGGCTTCTACCTCTCGCCCCAGCGCCTGCGCGAAGAGATCGTCGGCCGCGGCCTCGCCGCCGTGCTCCTGTCGAACCCGTGCAACCCCACCGGCCGCGTCGTGCGCGGCGGCGAGCTGCGCGCCTGGATCGACATCTGCCGCGAGCTCGGCTGCCAGCTGATCTTCGACGAGTTCTACGCGCACTACCTCTACGACGACGTCGCCCTCGCCGAGGGGCCGTCGAGCTCGGCCTGCCGCTACGTCGAGGACGTCGACAAGGACCCGGTCGTCGTCGTCGACGGCCTGACCAAGAACTGGCGCTACCCCGGCTGGCGCCTCTCGTGGACGGTCGGCCCGCGCTCCCTCATCGAGCGCGTCACCTCCGCCGGCTCCTACCTCGACGGCGGCGCGCCCCACCCGCTGCAGGCCGCGGCGATCCCTCTCCTCAGCCCCGAGGTCGCCGACCAGGAGGCGCGCGCCATCCAGAGCGCGTTCAACGACAAGCGCAAGCTCATGGTCGAGCGCTCCCAGCAGATGGGCATGCAGCTCGCCCACGTGCCGCAGGGCGCCTTCTACTGCTTCGTCAACCTCGACAACCTGCCCGAGTCGCTGAGAAACGGCATGGACTTCTTCCGCGCCGCGCTCGAGCGCAAGGTCATCGTCGTGCCCGGCGAGTTCTTCGACGTCGACCCCGGCAAGCGCCGCCGCCACATCCCGTCGCGCCTGCGCAACTACGTGCGCCTGTCCTTCGGCCCGTCCTACGACGCCATCCGCGAAGGCCTCATGCGCCTCGACGATCTGGTGCGCACGAGCCGCTGACGGCATAATCCGTTTCAAGCCGGCCGAGCGACCCCGTCTCTGGGCCGGACGCCCCTCTCCTGCCGTCCCCTGAACCGGAGCACCCCGCATGCCGACGCCGCGCCTCGCCGCCGTGATCGCGATCCTCTCCTGCGCCGCCTGCGACGCCGACGACACCGCCAAGCAGTGCGTGTCGGCCGACCTCGTCGCGCAGTGCCCCGCCGGATCCAACCCGATCCTCGGCGCAGCCGCCGAAGAGGGCTGCTCCGGCGACTACAGCGACAAGGTCCTCGAAGGAGAGCAGGGCGCCACCGGCCAGTGCCGCTCGAGCGGATCGTGCGAGTTCCTCTGTCAGTTCGAGGTCCCGTGCCTCTGCGGTGTGCAGACGCTCACCAAGGAGTCGATCGTCTGCAACCCCTGCCAGAACACGAGCTGCGGCGACGGCCGCTGCGAGGGCAACGAGCGCGGGAGCTGCGCGCCCGGCAACTCGACCTGCGTGGAGTGCAGCGAGGACTGCGGCGGATCGACCTGCGGCGACGGCGACTGCACCGGCCAGGAGAGCCCGGCGACCTGCCCGCAGGACTGCGGCGGCACCTGCACGCCCAGCGCCAAGGACTGCGTCGGCCCGATCGCGCGCGTCTGCCAGGCCAACGGCGCCGGCTACGACTCGTTCGACTGCTCGACTACCGGCCAGACCTGCCGCGACGGAGAGTGCGTCGCGCCCTGATCCCGACGAGGTCACCGTCATGCACCACCGCCCCCTCACGCCCCTCGCCCTGGCGCTCGCCGCCGCGCTCAGCGGCTGCCCCGACGCGAGCGAGGTCGCCACCCAGTGCGTCGCCGCCGATCTCGTCGGCCAGTGTCCGGCCGGATCGAACCCGGTCCTCGGCGCCGCCGCCGAGACCGCCTGCGGCGGCAGCTTCGAGCTCAAGGTGGTGACCGAGGAGGGGGCCGCCACCGGCCAGTGCAGCTCCAACGGCACCTGCAACTTCCTCTGTCAGTACGCCTCGCCGTGCAGTTGCGGCGTCGCCACGCTCTCCAAGGAGTCGATCGTCTGCGCCGAATGCCCCGAGCAGAGCTGCGGCGACGGCCGCTGCGAAGGCACCGAGCGCGCCACCTGCGAGCCCGGCCAGGGCGGCTGCTTCGCCTGCCTCGAGGACTGCGGCGGCGCCACCTGCGGCGACGGCGACTGCACCGGCGACGAGTCGCCCGCGACCTGCCCCCAGGACTGCGAGCGCCTCTGCACGCCATCATCGAAGACCTGCGTCGGCAGCGAGGCGCACGTGTGCTCGGCCGACGGCGCCAGCAAGGACGTCTTCGACTGCGCCGCCGTCGGGCTCATCTGCGGCCAGGGCGAGTGCGTCGCGCCCGGCGCCTGCGGCAACGGCGCCTGCGAGTCGAACGAGAGCGCGGTCTCCTGCCCCGAGGACTGCGGCACGACCTGCGTGCCCTCGAGCGTGACCTGCCAGGCCAACGTGCTCGTCACCTGCAACGCCAACGGCACCGCGACCACCGAGACCGATTGTGCCAGCGAGGGGTTGGTCTGCGCCGGCGGCGAGTGCCGGCCCGCCAACGTCTGCGGCAACGATCTCTGCGAGGCGGGCGAGAGCGAGACCTGCCCCGACGACTGCGTCACCACCTGCGGCAACGAGATCTGCGAGCAGGGCGAGCGCAACTCCTGCCCCCAGGACTGTACGGTCTGCGGCGATCGCATCTGCGGCGATGGCGAGCTCCAGAGCTGCCCCCAGGACTGCGGCGTGTGCATGCCCAGCGAGCGCTTCTGCCTCGGCAAGCTCTTGCGCGTCTGCAACGCCAACGGCACCGCCTTCGAGGACGTCGACTGCACCGCCTTCGATCAGACCTGCGCCTCCGGCAACTGCGTCGAGCCGGACGTCTGTGGCAACGGCGCCTGCGAGTCCGGCGAGACCCTCCAGACCTGCCCGGACGACTGCACGGTGATCTGCGGCGACGGCGCCTGCGACCCGAGCGAGACGTTCACCTCCTGCTCGGCCGACTGCGATCCCGAGTGCGGCGACGCCTCCTGCCAGGGCGACGAGCTCTTCGAGACCTGCCCGCTCGACTGCCTGCCGGGCTGTGGCGACGGCGCCTGCGGCGGCGGCGAGGATCGCAACAACTGCCCGAAAGATTGCGGCTTCTGCGGCAACGGCAGCTGCGAGGACGCCGCCGAGTCGGCCTCGCTCTTCCCGGCCCCACCGCTGACGACCTGCCTCGAGGACTGCGTCGTCAGCGGCTGCGCCACGGCCGGCGACTGCGACGACGGGATCTTCTGCACGACCGGCGCCTGCAGCGCCGACGGCGTCTGCCAGTACACCGCCTCGGATGCGCTGTGCCCGCCCGACGAGAAATGCATCAAGTTCTCGGGCTGCTGCCCCGACGGTGACCGCGACGGCTACGCCGATCACGCCTGCGGCGGCAGCGACTGCGACGACGCCGACCCGCTCGTCTACCCCGGCGCCGTCGAGCCCTGCGGCGGCGGCGACCGCAACTGCAACGGCTTTCATCGCCCCGCGCTCAAGCCGGCGTCGCGCGTGACCTCCACGACCTCCTACAAGTCCGGGCTGGCGGTGACCTGGGACGGCACCCGCTTCTGGGCGGCCTGGCGCGGCGTCCCGGAAGCGACCGCCCGCGTCGAGTACGCGCGCATCTCGCGCGAGGCGGCGCTCCTCGGCGCGATCGCGACGATCCCCAACCAGGTCCCGCGAGCGACGCGCCTCAACGTCGCCTGGAGCCCGCAGTCCAGCCGCCTCGGCCTCACCTGGGAGGTCGACTCGGTCGAGGATGGTCGCAGCCGCGGCCGCTTCACCACGATCGACGAGAGCGGCGCGCTCGCCCGCGGCGAAGCGCTCGAGATGTTCTCGCCCAAGCCCCCGAACAACTACGCCTACACCGGCACGGAGATCACCGGCATGGTCTGGCTCGACGGCACCTGGGTTCTCGCCGACGCCGCCTGGTTCAACAACGGCGCCGCGGGCGCGCAGATCCCCTACGGCTGGTGGACGATCACCGAGCTCGGCGCGCTCGAGCGAACCTTCGTGGGTGAGTGCTACGGCGGGCAGGTCTGCAACGGCGGCGCCGATCCGCTCATCACCGCCGGCACGCAGGTCGTCGGCCTGCAGGATCGCGTGCTCTACAAGGTCAGCCCCAACGACGTGACCGGCGCCATCACCAAGGTCACACTCGTGCCTGCCGCCGCCGCCGGCGAGTGCATCATCGGCTGGGACGGCGAGACGACCGCGCTCGTGTGCAAGCACCTGAACACGGTGAGCTACCACCGCATCGCCGCCAACGGCGCCGCGCTCGCCTCGAGCACCATCTTCGACACCCAGCTCACGCCCATCGCGACCGCCACGGCGATCGGCGGCCTCGGCGCCGGCGACTCGACCAAGGTCGGCGTGCTCGGCGTCGAGGGCTCCAACCTCGTCTTCGTCATGCGCGACATCGACACGACCGCCGTCGTCGAGCCGGGCGCCATCGCCGGCGGCACCGCCATCGCCGACCCGCACCTCTTCTGGGACGGCGACGCGTTCCAGGCCTACTGGCTCGCCAGGAGCGGCGACATCGAGCAGCTCTTCCGCACGACGATCACGTGTGAGTGAGTCGACGCTCCCCGCGGGGGAGCGTGCACGCCCGGCCGTGCGTTTGCGCACACCGCCGCCCCCCGATTCACCCGGATCCCCCGACCTCCGCGCCCCGCGCGCTGGCATGGCCGCTGCACCGCTCCCCAGGCGGAGGGCCGCATGCACAACGCCATCTCCGAGATCGACGAGTTCCTCGCGCACGAGCGCATCGCGCTCGTCGGCGCGAGCCACGATCCGCGCCACTTCAGCCGCGCCGTCATGCGCGCGCTCATCGCCAAGGGCCACGAGGTCCTGCCGGTCAACCGCCGCCACGGCGAGATCGCCGGCCACCCCGCGTACATCGACCTGCAGTCGCTGCCCGAGCACCCGAAGGCCGCGCTGGTCATGGTGCCGGCGAGCGAGTCGCCCGCCGTCGTGCGCGACGCCATCGCCGCCGGCGTGACCCACGTCTGGTTCCACAAGGGCGCCGGCAACGGCTCGTCGAGCCCCGAGGCGGTGCGCCTCGCCGTCGAGCACGGCCTGACCGTCATCGACGGCGAGTGCCCGCTGATGTTCCTCGACCAGGGCGGACTTCACGCCGCGCACGCGACCGTGCGCCGCCTCTCGGGCGCCTTCCCCGCCGGCGGCGCGCGCACGCCGCCGCTCTGGAACATCATCGCGCTCGCCTTCCTCCAGATCATCGTCGGCGCCAACGCGCTCATCGGGGGCGCGCTCATGCTCGCCGATCCCAGCGGCGCCGAGCTCGGCATGAACCCCGGCTTCCTCGCCCAGAGCCCGTTCTCGAGCTACCTCGTGCCCGGCCTCGCGCTCTTCACCCTGATCGGGCTCGGCCACGCCCTGGGCGCCGTGCTCACGCTGAGGAAGGACCGCCGCGCGCCGCTCGTCGCCGCCGGCCTCGGCGCGCTCCTCATCGTCTGGATCCTCGCGCAGCTCCTGTGGCTCGACCCCGAGTCCTGGCTGCAGGCGGTCGTCGCCGCGCTCGGCCTCGCCGAGCTCACCCTCGGCGTGCTCGGTCCGCGCCCCGCACCGCGCGTCGTGCGCCATGCATGACCGCACCCTCGAGCGCCTCTGGCAGGAGGCCGTGCCGGCGACCCGCACCTTCCACCCCGCCATGGTCGAGGGTCTCCCCGAGCCCGCGCGCCGCTACTTCCTGCATGCGCTGGCGCCGCACGCGCGCCTGTCGACGACGCTGCGACTGACGATGCGCGGCGAGCTGCGCCTCGAAGGCGTCTGGTATCCCTTCGACGCCGAGCAGGTCCTCAACTGGGATCGCGGCTTCGTCTGGCACGCGCACGCCAGGGTCAAGGGCCTCGCGGTCAGCGGCTACGACCGCCTGGTCGACGGTGACGGCGCCATGCGCTGGCGCGTGCTCGGGCTCATCCCGTTCTTGCGCGCCGGCGGCCACGACGTCGCCCGCTCGGCCGCCGGTCGCATGCACGCGGAGTCATTGTGGTTTCCGGCCGTGCTCCTCGGCGACGACGTGCAGTGGCTCGAAGGTGATGGCCCCCGCGCCGTCATGCGCGCGCACGGCGAGCTCAGCGAGCTCCAGCTCGAGCTCGATCCCGAAGGCGGCGTGCGAACGCTCTCGCTCGCGCGCTGGACCGACGTCGCCTCGCCGGCCGTACAGGCCGGCGAGTTCCACTACGAGCGCTTCGGCGGCTACTGCGACACCGATCGCACCTTCGACGGCGTCACCATCCCCACACGCTATCGCGTCGGCTGGTACTTCGGCTCCGAGCGCTTCGAGCCCGAGGGCGAGTTCATCCGCCTCACGATCGAGACCGCCACCTACCGGTGACAGGATCGTGGCCTCCCCGCTCGACCGCACGCCTCAGGCGATCCCGAGCCCCTTCATGCGCCGCCACAAGGTCACGCGCGAGATCCCGAGGAGCCGCGCCGCCTGCTCACGGCTCCCGCTCGCGCGCATCAGCGCCCGCTCGATGCGCTCGCGCTCACGCCCGTCCTCGTCGCGCGCTTCGGCGACCGCCGTACCCGGCGCGAGCTCGGGCGCGGTCCGGTCCACCACGCCTTGCCAGACCTCGGGCCCGGCGTCGACGATCTCGGGCGGCAGGTCGGTGAGCTCGAGCACCGGCCCGTCGCCGATCGCGTAGGCGTAGTCGAGCGCGTTCTTGAGCTCGCGCACGTTGCCCGGCCAGTCGTAGCGCTCGAGCGCCTGCAACGCCGCGGGGCTCACCACCTCGAGCTTGCGGCGCTTGACCTGGTTGAGCTCCTCGACCAGGCGCGTGACGAGCAGCGCGACGTCGCCTTCACGCTCGCGCAGCGGCGGCAGGAAGAGCGGGATCACCCGCAGGCGGTACATCAGATCGCCGCGGAAGCGACCGGCCTCGACCTCGGCTCTGAGCGAGCGGTGCGTCGCCGAGACGATGCGCACGTCGACCGGCACCTCGACGCGCGCGCCGACCGGCGTGACCACGCGCGCCTCGAGCACGCGCAGGAGCTTGGCCTGCAGCTCGAGCGGCAGCTCGGCGACCTCGTCGAGGAAGAGCGTGCCCTTGTGCGCGAGCTGGAAGTGACCGGGCACGTCCTTGACGGCGCCGGTGAAGGCACCGCGCGCGTGGCCGAAGAGCTCGCTCTCGAGCAAGGTCGGCGGCAGCGCCGCGCAGTTGATCGCACGGAAGGGGCCGTCACGGCGGCCCGAGCTCAGATGCAGCGCGCGCGCGACGAGCTCCTTGCCGGCGCCGGTCTCGCCGCGCACGAGCACCGGCACGTCGTCGACGGCGACCTTCTCGATCAACCGGAAGAGCCGCTTCATGCGCGCATCGGTCGCCGACATGCCGTGGAAGACCTCCGGCTCGTCACCCTCATCGACCGCCGTCAGGACCAGCATCCAGCCGATCTTCCTGCGTCCGCGCAAGAGCGGCAGCGAGCGCACCTGCACGAAGCGGTCGCCGCCGCCCGGGTGCGGCACCAGCGCCTGCACCGGGCGGCCGGCCGCCAGCGCCTCGGCCACCGGGCGCTTGGGCCGATCACCGCACAGGAGCGCCGGCGCGGCGATCCCCTCCGGCACCGCCGATCCCAGGAGCGCCTCCGCCTCGGCCGAGGCCAGGCGCACCCGCAGATCGACGTCGAGCAGCAGCACCGGCCCGAGCGCCGCCGCAAGCGCCTCGGCGATCAGCGCGTCGAGCGACCCGTCCGTTTCAGCGCGGTTTCGTTTCATCGCTGAAACATAGCATGAAGGATGCGGGACATGACGATCGGCTTGCGCGTCCGACCTCGACCCGGCAACGATACGCCGTGCGCTCGGCCCTCCTCGTGTCGTCTTCGATCCTGCTCCTCGCTTGCGGCGATGACCCCGCAACCACCGCGTGCACGGACACGCTCGCGCCCACCGACACGTCCGCGCCCCGCGACACCGCGCCCACCGACACGCTCGCGCCCACCGACACCTCCGGGCCCGCGCCCGCGGAGGGCGAGCGCTTCGTGCTCGACGACGGCCGCGTCATCGAGGGCGAGCTCGTCGCGACCTACGATCACGCGCGCTGGTGGACGCCCACGCCTGGCACGACCTACGCGGTCTTCGATCCCGAGCGCTACGCCGAGTGGCCCGACGATCGCTCGCTCGTCTTCGTCGACGGCGACGCCGTCACGGCGCGCGAGCCGCTGCGCCTGCCCGCCGATCGCCCACGCTATCTCGACTGGCTCGCCGCGCGCGGGCTCGGAATCGCCACGACGCCGCTGACCGAGCCGGCGCTGGTCATCACCGCGCACGAGGATCACCACCTCGCCGAGCACGGCTACGGCGACTTCGCCTGGGACCTCGTGCTCACCGACGCTGACGGCGCGCGCTGGCATGGCGACGGCCGCGCGCTCGAGGACTACCTGAGCTGGGGCGCGGCGATCACCTCGCCCGTCGCCGGGCTCGTCGTCGAGGTCGTCGGCGATGCCCCGGATCGCGCGCCCGGTGAGTGGCCCGCCGAGGGGATCGGCGCGCGCGAGAACCTCGTCGGCATCCACCTCGCCGGTGCCTTCCACGTCTATCTCCTGCACCTCGCCGAGGGCTCGATCCCGCCCGAGGTCGCGCCGCACTCACCGATCGCCGCAGGCGATCCGATCGGCCGCGTCGGCAACTCCGGCACCACGCTCGAGCCGCACCTGCACCTGGCCATGCTCGCCTGGGACTTCGAGCGCGAGCGCTTCTGGAGCGTGCCCGCCGAGTTCTTCGACGTGCACCTCGCGCGCGACGGCGCGCCCGCCGCACACCACGCGCGCATCGATCCGGCGCGCGGCGATCGCGTCGACGACGCGCCCTTCTGACGTCCCCGATCAGTCGGTCGGCGTGCCGTCGACGTCGGTCGGGCGCCTGAGATTGATCGGCACGCGCAGATACCGCACCCCGTTGGCGTGGGCGCGCGGCAGCCGGCCGGCGTCGATGTTGACCTGCACGCTCGGGAAGAGGAGGCGCGGCGCGGCCAGCGAGCGGTCGCGCTTGTCGCGGAACTCGACGAACTCGAGCTCGCCGGTCTCGGCCCTGAGCTGCACGTTCTTCGCCTTGGAGGCGCCGATCGTCGTCTCGAAGCGCAGCGCGCGCCCGCCGGGCTGATAGTCGTGGCCGACGAAGACGCGCGTCTCATCGGGCAGCCGATAGAGGCGCTCGTGCACCGACCGATAGAGCGCGCGCGCATCGCCCTTGGGGAAGTCGCAGCGCCCGGTGCCGTAGTCCTCGATGAAGAGCGCGTCGCCGGTGAAGACGGCGTCGCCGATCTTGTAGGAGACGCAGGCGGGCGTGTGCCCCGGGGTGGCGATGATCTCGATCGCCAGCGAGCCGGCGGCCAGGGTCTCGCCGTCGGCGACGAGCTTGTCGAACTGGCTGCCGTCGGTGGCGAAGTCGGCGGGCATGTCGAAGACGCCGCGGAAGACCTCCTGCACCTCGCGGATCCGCTCGCCGATCACCACGCCCGCCTCGAAGCGACGCTTGAGGTACTGCGAGCCCGAGAGGTGGTCGGCGTGGGCGTGGGTCTCGAGCACCCAGTGCAGGCGCAGGCCGTGCTCCCTCAGGAAGCGCTCGACCGCGGCCACGTTGTCGGTCGCGGTGCGCGAACCGACCGGGTCGTAGTCGAGCACCGGGTCGATCACGACCGCGTCGCGCGTGTCGGGGTCGAAGACCACGTAGGTCAGGGTGTAGGTCGCCGGGTCGTAGAAGTGCTGGATCCTCACGAGAGCCTCCCTTCGATGTGTCCGTGCACCGTCGGCCCGGGCAAGGGCGCCTCGGGCGGCGGTCGGTTCGTCTCGACGCGCCGCACGCGATCGTGCAGCAGCATGCCCAGCGTCATGGTGCCGACGAAGACGAGCGCCTCGAAGGAGCCGCCTCCGGCCGACACGATGGCGGGGCCGGGGCAGAGCCCTGCAAGGCCCCAGCCAACCCCGAAGAGCGCCGCGCCGGCGACCAGCGGCCGGTCGATGTCGCGCCGCGTCGGCAGGTGGAAGACCGGCGCGTAGCGGGGCCGCGCGGGCTCCGCGCCCTTGCGCTTGCGGCGGAGCAGCCAGCTCAGCGGGGCGTGCACCGCGAGCGCGCCGCCCATCACGAAGGCGAGGCTCGGGTCCCAATCGCCGGTGAGGTCGAGGAAGCCGATCACCTTGTCCGGCTGGGTCATGCCGGAGACGAGGAGGCCCAGGCCGAAGACAAGGCCCGCGAGCCAGACGACGAAGTTCGAGCTCTGCATCACCAACCTCCGAGGATCTGGCGCACGGCGAGGACCGTCAGCACGCCGGTCGCCATGAAAGTGCCGGTCGCGATGAGCGAGCGCGGCGAGAGGCGCGCGATGCCACACACGCCGTGCCCGCTGGTACACCCGTTACCGAGGCGCGTGCCGTAGCCGACGAGCAGGCCGGCGAAGGCGACGATGGCGAACGGCACCGAGCTCGTCTCCGGCACGAAGCCGGTCTTCAGGATGAAGGCGACGAGGCCGGCCGAGACCAGGCCGAGCATGAAGGACATGCGCAGGGAGCGACCGGCGGCGCCGGTGACGAGGCCGCCCCAGAGGCCGGAGATCCCGGCCACGCGCCCGTGGGACCAGAGGAATAGCGTGGCGGCGAGCCCGATGAGCGCGCCGCCGCCGAGCGGGACGAGCACCGCGGCGACCGAGTCGGAGATCGGAGGAATCAAGGAAGGCAGCTCCTGAGCGAGGATGAACACCCCCATCGCGACGACGAACCATCCGAAGGCGCGGCGCAGGGTGTCCTGGGGGATCTTGGGGGCGAGGCGGGCACCGGCGAGGCTGCCGACGACGGCGAGGCCGGTCACGGCGAGGAGGATCGGCCAGTCGAGGCCGGGCAGCGCGGCGGCGTGGCCGGCGAAGCCGGCGAAGGCCTTCATGGCGATGACGAGGAGCGAGGTGCCGACGGCGGCGTGCATCGGCAGGCCGCCGAGGATGACCAGCGCCGGCACGACGAGGAAGCCACCGCCGGCGCCGACGAGGCCGGTGACCGCGCCGACCGCCAGCCCCTCGGCCAGCACCTTGGGCACCGACAGCGGCCTGGCGGTGGTCTCGGCGAGCTTCCTCTTCTTCAGCATCGCCACCGCGGTGACGAGCATCATCACGCCGAAGAGGATGAGCAGCACCTCGGGCGGCAGGAGCTTGGCGACGCGGCCGGCGAGGTAGGCGCCGACCATCGAGGCGCCGCCGAAGATCACGCCGGTCTTCCAGCGCACCCGCCCGGCGCGAGCGTGCGGCACGAGGCCGACGAGGCTCGTGACGCCGACGACGAAGAGCGAGCCGGCGATGGCGGCGTGCGCGTCCTGCTCGAGCACGTAGGTCAAGAGCGGCAGGGTCAGGATCGAGCCACCGCCGCCGAGGAGGCCGAGGGAGACGCCGACCAGGGCGGCGAGCGCGAGCGCGAGGGCGATCATCGGTCCCTCCTCAGCCTTCCAGCTCGTCGCCGAGATCGGGATCGACCGGCGGCTGACGGCAGGTGGGCTCGCGCACGGTGACGACCGGCACGACGCTGTGGCGCACGACGCGCTCGGCGACGCTGCCCGCGAAGAGGTGGGCGAGGCCGCTGCGGCCGCGCGTGCCCATCACGATCAGATCGGCGTGCTCGCGCTGGGCGAACTCGAGGATGGTCGGACCGGCGGCGCCGTGCACGACCTCGGCGCGACGGCGCACCATGACCGGCAGGTGCTCGAGGCGCTGCGCGAGCTGGCGCTCGGCGAGCTCACGCGTGTAGGCGTCGACGGTGATGCCTTCGGGGTGGGTCTTGGGATGGATGCGCACGTCGAGCCCGAGCCCGCGCACCTCGACCACGTGCAGCACCAGGAGCTCGGCGCCGTGGTCGTGGGCGAGACGCGCGCCGAGCTCGAGCGCGCTGTCCGCGCAGCCCGAGAAGTCCGTCGCCACCAGCACACGATGAAAGGGGTAGGTGAACATGCCGCGTTGCAGAGCACGGTGCATGCCAACCCGACGGCACAGCTCGCGGCCTTGAAAATAGCGGACAAGGTGACCAGCGCCAGGAGCGTGTCGGCGCTGAAACATCCCCTGAAACACGAAACACATGTTTCAGGTCGTTTCACGGCTCCCCGAGGCGGATCGCCGGCTCGAAGCGAAGGGCCGACTCACCGACTGACGCCGCAGACGCCCACCGCAGCCGATCTTGCGACAACCTCTCAGAGGATGACGATGCTCTTGCTCGTGGCGCCGCGCGCGGCCGAGATCGGCACCTTGCCGTCGAAGGTCACGAAACGCCCACCGCGCGAAACGGCGAGCGAGAGCAGGTACACGTCCGTCACCTGGCGAGGGCCGTGGACCCGCCCGAGGTCGACCCTCTCGGGGTCCAGCAGGCTGACCTCGTCGGGCCAGAACTCGTGCGCTGCATGGCGCGTGGCGTCGGCAAGTCGTTCGGCGACGGCGGCGGTCGGCAGCGGGTTCGGATACCCCGCCTGGGACATGACACGTACGCAGCCGTTCTGGGTGATCGGACAGGACGCCCACCCTGCCCTGGCGTGCGCGACGAGCCAGGCGCGCGCGCGTTCGTGATGCACGTGGTCGACGTCGAGCATGGCGATGAGCACGTTGATGTCGAGCAGCGCTCGCATCAGTCACCGGCCTCTTCGCGCAGACGATCGATCGCTTCGTTCGTCACGAGCCCTCCCCGACTGGGGAACGGGCGAAAACCGAGAGACGCGCTGACCTCGCGGGCGGGCTCGACAGAGACCCGCGCAGTCAACGCCTTGCGCGCGAGCTCGGAGATCATCTGCCCGGCGGTCTTGTTCTCACGCCGCGCGAGCTCCTTGGCGGCCTGCAGCACGTCATCAGCGATGTCCAGCGTGGTTCGCATGCATCAGATGCTAGTGCATCAACCTGGCCCGATCAAGGTCCACGCGGTGTCCGGAGCTCATCATTGGCAGGGCTCCTGCATCGCACGAGGGCCGAGGAGCCCGCATGAACCCGACGACCAACCCCTCCCCGACCCCCACTCCTGCCGCCCCCGGCGCGATGCGCTCGGGCGTCGTCTGGCAAGGCGAGATGGCGCTGTCCGCCGAGCTCGAGGGCTTCACCTTGACCCTCGACGCCGACCCCGAGTTCGGCGGCCGCGGCCTCGGCCCCCGGCCCAAGGGCCTCGTGCTCACCGCGCTCTGCGGCTGCACCGCGATGGACGTCGTCGCCATCCTCGACAAGATGCGCGTCGTGGTCGACGCCTTCGCGGTCACCGCCGACGCGACGCTGACCACGACCCACCCCAAGGTCTTCGCACGCATCACGCTGCGCTACGATTTCACCGGCCACGACCTGCCGACCGACAAGCTCCGCCGCGCGGTGCAGCTCTCGCAGGATCGCTACTGCGGCGTCAGCGCGATGCTGCGCCCGACCGCCGAGCTCGAGCGCGTCATCGTCGTCAACGGCGTCGAGCTCTGCCGCCACCTCGACCCGTCCGCCCCGCCCTCACCTTCGTGAACGACCGCGCTGTGCACCTCCACACAGCCGGCGTGTGAACCCGCTCGAACGGAGCCTTCCATGAAGGAGCTCGTGATCCTGGGCGCGGGTACCGCGCCCGAAGAGACGCCGGGGCTCCTCGGGCCGGCCTGGAACAAACTCGATCTTCGACTTCTACACCCTCGAAGGCGCCGCCGCGCTGGGCCGCGCGCTCGAGCGCTTCGCCGGCGGGCGCATCGTCCTCGACTTCGCCGACCTGCCGATCAAGTGCCCGGTCGCCCCGCTGGAGATGGCTTTCCTCCTCGACGCGCACCTCACGCGCCGCGGCCTGCGCGACCGCAGCGAGATCGTCTACGCCACCCCGCTCGATGGGCGATGAGCGGCGCCGTCGAGCGCCTCGACCAGCTCGAGAAGGCCGGCTACTTCGCCTTCGCGCGTGAGCTCCTGAGCGTGCTCGACCGGATCGTCAAGTCCTATGGTGCCGACGACGTGCGACGCCTCGGCGACCAGGTCGTCGGCATCCTGGACACCGTGCGCAACTTCACGCAGCCCGACATGCTCCAGATGATGAACGAGGTCGCCGGCGCGGTGCACGACGCCGACCACGCGGATCCCAAGGGCATGTGGGGCCTCGTGCGCGCCGGCAAGGACCCCGAGAAAAAAGAAAAGGGCATGGGCGTGCTCGTCGGTGTGCTCAAGCAGGTCGGGCGCGCCGCCGACCGCATCGCCAAGCACCCGATCGAGCCGCCGCTCGTGCGCGTCGCCGCCTATCAGGGTCCACCCGGGGAGGGGCCTCCGTCGTGGGTGCGACACCTCGCGGCGACTCGTCGCGCGCCCGTGCCGACTCCGGTACTCGCGCCCGCGCCGGCGCCGCGTCGCCATCATCGTCTCCCACGGCGGCCTCGACCAGGTCTACCCGGCGCTGATCCTCGCCAACGCCGCACGCATGGCCGACATCGAGGCACTCATCTTCTTCACCTTCTGGGGGCTCGCCGCCATCACCGAGGACAAGGTCGACCACCTGCACGTCAACATGGCCGGCAACCCGAACAGCCCGATGCCGACGATGCTCGCTGGGCTGCCGGGCATGGAGGCGCTGGCCGGGCGCATGATGCGCAAGAAGATGACCAAGCTCGAGATCCCCTCGACGCGCGAGATGTTGCAGATCCTCGACGAGGCCGGCTGCGAGCTCTATGCGTGCCAGCTCGCCATGGAGATGTTCCAGCTCGAGAAGTCCGACCTCATCCCGCAGGTCAAGGACGTGATCACCGCTGGCGACTTCTACGACCTCAGCGACGGTGCCCAGATCATCTTCACGTGAGATGTGCCGCCGTCTCAGGCGAAGGCGACCGCGCCCGCGCCGACGAGACGCTCGACCTTGGCGACGACCTCGTCGTCGATCGGCAGCCGCCAGTCGTCGCCGAGCTTGACGGTCGCCTGGCCCTTGCCCTTGACCGCGACCACCATCTCGACGGCCACCCCGTCGGCGCCCTTGAGCAGGTCGGCCAGGTGCTTGAGGTGCGCGGGCGTCACCGTCTCGGCCGGCAAGCGGATCCTCGCCCGGCGCGTGTGCTCGGCGCGCGCATCCTTTAACAGACGGCAGCCGTCGGCGCGCAGCTTGAGCTGCATCGCCTCCTCGTCGTCACCCTCGCGCACGAGGCGGCCGCTCACGATGATCGGCTCGTCCTTGGACAGGTGCGGCTCGAACGCCGGGAAGGCCTTGGTGAAGACCAGCACCTCGATGCGCCCGGTCAGGTCCTCGAGATAGAAGAAGGCCATGCGCTGACCGGTCTTGGTCGTGCGGTCGCGCACCTCGCTCACCACGCCGGCGACGGCGACCTCCTCGCGCAGCTCCTGACCCTCGACCTCGTCGAGCTGGGCGATGGTCTTGAGGCCGAGGCGCGCGAAGTCCCCGACGTAGCGGTCGAGCGGGTGGCCCGAGACGTAGAAGCCGAGGCACTCCTTCTCGTAGGCGAGGCGCTCCTTGTCCGGCCACTCCTCCTTGAACTCGAACACGACCTTGTCGGCCGGCTTGGGCTTGGGCGCCTCCATCAGCGCGCCGAAGAGCGAGAACTGCCCGGCCTGCTTGTCGCGCTGGGTCGTCTGCCCGCGCTCGATGGCGCGGTCGAGCTCGTCCCAGAGGCCGCGCCGCGTCTGGCCGAGCTCGTCGAAGGCGCCGCACTTGACCAGCGCCTCCATGACGCGCTTGTTGACGCGCTTGAGATCGACGCGCTCGCAGAAGTCGTAGAGGTCCTTGAAGTCGCCGTCGGCGCGCGCTGCGAGGATCGCCTCGACCGCGCCCTCGCCGACGCCCTTGACGGCGCGCATGCCGAAGCGGATGGCGCCCTCGCCGCCCGCCGGCGAGACGACCGCGGTGAAGTCGAGCTCGGACTGGTTGACCGACGGCGGCAACACCGTGAGCCCCATCTGGCGGCACTCGGCGATGAGGCGCACGATCTTGTCGGTCGAGTCGCCGTCGCTCGTGAGCAGCGCCGCCATGAACTCGACGGGGTAGTGCGTCTTGAGCCAGGCGGTCTGATAGGTGATGAGGCCGTAGGCGGCCGAGTGGGACTTGTTGAAGCCGTAGCCGGCGAACTTCTCGATGGTGTCGAAGATCTCGGTCGCCTGCCTCTCGTCGACCCCGCGCTCGGCGCAGCCCTTGGCGAAGACCGCGCGCTGCTTGGCCATCTCCTCGGGCTTCTTCTTGCCCATGGCGCGCCGCAAGAGGTCCGCCTGACCGAGCGAGAAGCCGGCAAGCACGCTCGCCGACGACATCACCTGCTCCTGGTAGACCATGACGCCGTAGGTCTCCTTGAGCACGGTCTCGAGCTTGGGGTGCGGGTAGGCGACCGCCTCCTGGCCGTGCTTGCGCTTGATGAAGCTGTCGACCATGCCCGACTGCAGCGGGCCCGGTCGATAGAGCGCCACCGCGGCGATGATGTCCTCGATGCAGTCGGGCTTGAGGCGCCGCAGGAGCTCCTTGAAGCCCGACGACTCGAGCTGGAAGACGCCGGTCGTGTGGCCGCTGCCGATGAGCTGATAGACCTTCGGATCGGCCAGCGGGATGGCGGCGATGTCGACCGGGTCCTGGCCGGCCTTCTTGCGGCGCGTGTTGACGAGGCGCAGCGCGTCATCGACGACGGTCAGCGTCTTGAGCCCGAGGAAGTCGAACTTGACGAGGCCCGCCTCCTCGACCTCGTTCTTGGCGAACTGGGTGATGCGCACCACGCGCCCGGCGTCGTCCTTGACGGCATAGAGCGGCACGTACTCCCACAGCGGCGCGTCGCCGATGACGACGCCGGCGGCGTGCATGCCGGGCTGGCGGTTCATGCCCTCGAGCAGGCGCGCGTACTCGAAGAGCTTGGCGTAGCGCGGGTCCTCCTCGGTGAGCTCGGTCAGGCGTTTTTCGATCTCGAAGGCCTTGGCCAGCGTCATGCCGAGCTCTTCGGGGATGAGCTTGGCGGCGCGGTCGGCCTCGGCGAAGCTCATGGCGAGCGCGCGCGCCACGTCGCGCACGACCGCCTTGGCCTTCATCGTGCCGTAGGTGATGATCTGGCCGACGTTGTCCTCGCCGTACTTCTGCGTGACGTACTGGATCACGCGGTCGCGCTTGTTCATGCAGAAGTCGATGTCGAAGTCCGGCATCGACACGCGCTCTGGGTTCAGGAAGCGCTCGAAGAGGAGCGTGTAGCGGATGGGATCGATGTCGGTGATCCCGAGCGAGTAGGCGACCAGCGAGCCAGCGCCCGAGCCGCGCCCCGGGCCGACCGGGATGTCGTTTCGCTTGGCGTAGTCGATGAAGTCCCAGACGATGAGGAAGTAGCCGGGGAAGCCCATCTTGTCGATGCAGGCGATCTCCAGCTCGAGCCGGTCGCGATAGACCGCCTCGTCGGGGCTCTCGCCGAGCGCGCGCATCCTGGCGAGGCGGGCGTCGAGCCCCTTGCGCGCCACGTCGGCCATGTAGCTCGCCGCGTCGAAGCCGGCGGGCACCGGGAAGGTGGGAAGGAAGGTCTTGCCGAGCGGGATCTCGAGCGAGCACATCTCGGCGATGACGAGCGTGTTGGCGACGGCCTCGGGCAGGTCGGCGAAGCGCTCGACCATCTCGGCGGCGGGCGCGAGGTAGAGATCGTCGGTGATGCGCGCCTTGGTGTCGAGCGAAGGCAGCGCCTTGCCGAGCTGGATGCACATCAGGATCTCGTGCGCCGCCGCGTCCTCCTTCTTCGAGTAGTGCGAGTCGGCCGCCGCGACGATCGGGATCTCGAGCTCCTCCGACAGGCGCAAGAGCGCCTCGTTGACGCGCTCCTGCTCCTTGATGCCGTTGCGCAGGATCTCGAGGTAGAAGCCGTCCTTGCCGAAGACCGCCTGGTAGTGGCGCGCCAGCTCGCGCGCTTCGGCGTCGTGCCCGCGCAGGAGCGCCTGCGGGATCTCGCCCGAGAGGCTCGACGAGAGCGCGATGAGCCCCCTGGCGTGCGCCTCGAGCAGCGGCCGATCGATGCGCGGCGTGCCGATCTTCGCCGGCTGATCCATGTAGGCGCGCGACAGGAGCAGGCACAGGTTGCGGTAGCCCTCGAGGTCCTTGCACAAGAGCAGGATCGTCGGGGCGCGCCGCGCCTCGGGGTCATGACGATCGAGGGCCACGAGGTTGAGCTCGGCGCCGAGGATCGGCTTGACCCCGGCCTTCTTCGCGGCCTTGAAGAAGTCGATCGCGCCGAACATGTTGTTGTGATCGGTGAGCGCGATCGCCTTGGCCCCGTCGGCCTTGGCGCGCTCGACCACGTCGACGATGCGCGAGGTCGAGTCGAGCATCGAGTATTCGGAGTGCACGTGCAGGTGGACGAAGGACATGGCGCGGGAGGATCCTCCGCGCACGCTACGATGTCCACCCCCAACGGCGCCTCGACCGCGCCCACGCGCCCGCCAGCAGCGCGAGCACGATGAGCCCGTCACCCCCGCGCGCGCCGCCGCAGCCATCGTCCTTCGGTCGCGGAGCGGCCTCGGCCTCCGCCTCCGCGGCTGTATCCTGGGTCGTGCCGTCGGCTCCTTCCGGGTCGGGCGCGTCCGGCACCTCGGCGTGCTCGCTCGTCTCCGGGCCGTGCTCCGCGACCTCCTCGCCCGGCTCCGCGCTCGCCTCGGTCTCGACCGGCTCGGGGCCCTCTTCGCTGACCTCCTCGGTCGGCTCGGGCGGCGCCTCGCTCGCGTGCTCGGTCGGCTCGGCCGTCTCCTCCGCCGGCCCCTCCTCCGCGCTCGCATGGTCTTCGCAGTCCTCGTCGCTGTCGCCGACGCAGACCCGGTGGTCCTCGGTCTCACCGATCAGAAAGGGCGCCGGCGCCGAGCCGTCCCAATCGTCGAGGTCCCCTATCGGCGACTCCGCCACCATCACGCGCAACCACACGTCGCCCGCGTCGCCCGTCGCGATCGGCACCATCACCGCGACCGACGCGCCTGGTTCGGGCCGCACCGCGAGATCGCGCACCACCCACTCGGCGACCGGCTCGCCGCACGGAGCGCTGTCGCCACCCCAGCGACCGTCGTGGTCCCAGTCGGCGACGACGTTCAGGTAGACCACCTCGAGCGGCGATCCCGCGACGAGCTCGCTCGCCGTGACCTCGAGCGTGACCTCGGTCGTCGCGCACGGAGAAAGCCGCGAGATCGCCCAGCCGTCGTCGTGTGCGTCCTGATCGCTCGCGAGCGTCGTGCGATCGAGGTTCGGCACGTCGTCTTCGTCGAAGTCCGACTCGGCGCCGCCGTCGCTCGACGTCGCCGCGCCGAGCCACACCAGGTCGACGAGGCCGTGCGAGGGCCCGCCCCGACCCTCGGCGGCGTTGTCGCTCGCGGCGTAGGTCGCGAAGCGCCCGACGACCTCGCCGTGCGGCGCGCGATAGCCGGCCGAAAAAGCGCCGTGGGTATCGTCGGGCGCGTCGCCGAAGTCACCGAGCGCGACCACGCCCTCGGGCTCGTCGGGCTCGGGCGGGCCGCAGTCGACGAAGCGATGGCGCACGCCGTAGACCCCGCGCACGCGCGCCAGCGCGCCGGTGTGGTTGTCGACGCCCTCGCCGCACGCGGCCTCGTCGAGATCGAACGGGTCATTGGCCTGGATGCGGTTGTCCTCGATGAGCCCACCGCCGGGCCCGCAGCTCACGCCGCCGCCGGTCGAGTCGTGCACCGCGTTCAACGAGAAGCGCGTGCCGCCTTCGATGAAGGCGCCGCCGCCGGTGTTGGCGGCATTGCCGAAGAAGCTGTTGGCGCGCACGCTCTGCGTCGCGGCGCCGCCGAAGACTCCGCCGCCGCGATCGGCGCGGTTCTTGGCGAAGCAGTTGAACCAGGCCGAGACCGTGGCGCTCGCATGCGCCCACACACCGCCGCCTTCGCCGTCCTCGGCGAGGTTGCCGGCGAGATCGGGCTCGCCGATGTAGTTGCCGACCGCGGTCAGCGCGCCGCGCGCGTCGACGTGCACGCCGCCGCCGTCGGCCAGCGCGAGGTTGGCGTCGACGAGGACCCAGCGCGGCGGCGCGAGCACGAAGAAGACCCCGGCGAGATCGCCCATGACCGCGTGCGCGGCGCCGCCGATGTACACACCGCCCCCGTAGGTCGCCTGGTTGCCGGTGATGGCGTAGGCGGTGATCGGCACGTGCAGCGGCGCGACCACGTCGCCGTCGTCGGCGATCCGCCCCGCTACGGCGACCCCGCCGCCGCGCGCGGCGCTGTTGTCCTCGATCAGGCTGTCGTCGTCGAGCCGCCCCTCGATCGGCATGACGCGCGCGACCGGCAGCCCGTCGAGGCCCTGACCGGTGACCGTGGCGGCGACGTGGATCCCGCCGCCAGCGCCCTCGCCGTCGGCATCGGCGTCGGCCTCGTTGTCGCGGAAGACGTTCCTCTCGACGCGGCTGCCGAGCTCGGGATCGATCACCGCCAGACCACCGCCATGGCGCTCGGCGCTGTTGCGCTCGAAGTGGTTGCGCCCGACGTTGGCGCCCAGCGCACACAGGCCGACGCAGTAGACCCCGCCGCCGTCGGTCTTGGCGACGTTGTCGCCGATGGTGTTGTGGTCGAGGCGGCTCAGGCAGCGCGACAGGTGAAAGCCCCCGCCCGCGCCCTCACCCACGCTGTTGCCGCGCACGAGGTTGCCGCTCAGCGTGATCGGCGCGGGCGCGTTCGAGCCCGCGCCGGTGCAGTAGAGCCCGCCGCCGGCCATGCGCGCGCGGTTGTCCTCGAACCAGTTGTCGCGCACGGTGGCCTCGCACTGCTCGATGTAGACGGCGCCGCCGAGATCGGCGCTGTTCTCGAAGCCCGCGACCGGCGCGCGAAATTCGTTGGCGTCGATCATGATCTTCGGCTGGCGCCGGTTGGCGCGACAGGCGATGGCGCCGCCGCGCCCGGTGCCCGCCGGGGTGTGCGCCGTGTTCCAGGCGAAGCCGTTGTTGCGCACGACGACGTGGTGCTCGCCCGCGGGCAGCGGGTCGTCGGGCGCGTCGAAGACGGCGATGGCGCCGCCCAGGGGGGCCGCGCCCTCGGCGGCGTTCAGGAAGAAGAAGTTGTCCTCGATGCGCGCGCGGCCTTCGACGACGTGGATCGCGCCGCCACGCTCGGCCCCGCCATCGGTGATCTGAAAACCGATGATCGCCGTGCGCGGGTCCGCGCCGCCGACGAGGATCCCGGGGCGCGAGCGATCGTCGACGACGAGCTGGGTGATGTCCTCGAGGGCGGTGTCGGCGCCCCAGGCCGGGAATGCCGCGCGCAGCTCGACCCCGGCGGGCAGGTCGAGGTTCTCGGCGTAGGACTCGGGGTGCACGAGGACGACGTCGCCCGCGACCGCGCGCGCGAGCGCGGCGCCGATCGTCAGGAAGGGTGAGTCTTCGTCGCCGTCGCGATCCGGCGGCGCGATGAACTGGGCGAGCGCGTAGTCGACGTGCCAGGTGCGCGCGTGCGCGACCTCGGCCAGACCGACCGTCGTGACGAGGCCCGCGAACGACGACAGGATCGCCAGGGTGCACGCGTGCGGCTTCATGGGGGAGCTCCGATGAGGTGGGACCACGCCAGAGTGCCAGAGCGGATCGCTCACATCCAAGCGATTCGAATCCCAGGACGCGCGCGTGACCTGTGGACAACGCCCCCTGGCCGACGCATGCTCGGGCAACCATGGCGACGACCCAGACCACCCCCGCGCAAAGCCCCTCCAAGCCCCCGCCGCGTGGCGCCAACCTCCTCATCTGGCTCGACATGGAGATGACCGGCCTCGACCCCGAGACCTGTCGCCCCATCGAGCTCGCGACGCTCATCACCGATCCCGATCTCGAGATCGTCGCCGAGGGACCGAACCTGGTCATCCACCAGCCCGACGCGCTCATCGCCGCGATGGACTCGTGGAACACCAAGCACCACGGCGACAGCGGCCTCATCGACGCGGTGCGCGCCTCGACCATCACCGAAGAGGACGCGATGCGCCAGACGCTCGCCTTCCTCGCCGAGCACCTCGACCCCGGCGTCTCGCCCTGCTGCGGCAACTCGATCTCGCAGGACCGCCGCTTCCTCCGCCGCTACATGCCGGAGCTCGACGCCTTCTTCCACTACCGCAACGTCGACATCTCGACGATCAAGGAGCTCGTGCGCCGCTGGTACGGCCTCACGCCGCCCGAGAAGACCTCGGCCCACCGCGCCCTCGACGACATCAAGGAGTCGATCGACGAGCTACGCTGGTACAAGCGCGTCGCCTTCCGCACGACGCCGCTCCTCGGCGAAGTCGGGATCGCCGCCGACTCCCCCTGACCCCTGGCGGAGGACCACGACGTGTCTTCGACCTCCACGATGCGCGCCGCCGTCATCACCTCCCCGGGAGGGCCCGAGGTCCTCGCGCTCGCCGAGCGCCCCGCGCCCACGCCCGGCGCCTGGGACCTCCTGATCGAGGTCGCCGCCTCGTCGCTCAACCGCGCCGATCTCCTCCAGCGCAAGGGCGTCTACCCCGCCCCGCACGGCGCGCCGCCGGACATCCCCGGCCTCGAGCTCGCCGGCGTCGTGCGCGCGATCGGCGCGCGGGTCACGCGCTTTCGCCCGGGCGATCGCGTGATGGCGATCGTCGGCGGCGGCGCCAACGCCGAGCTCGCGGTCGTGCACGAGCGCGAGGCGATCCGCGTGCCCGACAGCCTGGCGCTCACCGACGCCGCCGCGATCCCCGAGGTCTTCATGACCGCCTTCGACGCCGCCTTCCTGCAGGGCGGGCTCGGCGCGGGCGAGTGGCTCGCCTGCAACGCCGTCGGCAGTGGCGTCGGCACCGCGCTCATCCAGCTCGCGAGGGCCTTCGGTGCCTTCAGCCTCGGCGTCGCGCGCACCCCCGACAAGGTCGAGCGCGCGCTCGGGCTCGGCCTCGATCGCGGCGCGGTCGGAAGCGCCACCGAGCTGGTGCAGGCCGCGCGCGACGCCGGTCTCGAAGCGCGCGTGCTCGTCGACCTCGTCGGCGGCCCCGATCTGTCCAAGGCGCTCGGCGTGCTCGCGCCGCGCGGCCGCGCCATCCTGGTCGGCCTGGTCGCCGGCGCCAAGGCCGAGCTCCCGCTCGGGCTCCTGCTCTCCCGCCGCCTCACGCTCACCGGCACCGTGCTGCGGAGCCGCCCGATCGAAGAGAAGATCGCGCTCGCCCGCTCCTTCGAGGACCGGGTCGTGCCGCTCTTCGAGCGCGGCCGCCTGCGCCCGGTGATCGATCGCGTCATGCCGCTCGCGCAGATCGCCGACGCGCACCGCCTGCTCGAGTCCAACGCCACCTTCGGCAAGATCGTGCTCGACCATGGCTGATCCCCGGCCCAGGACCTTCGGCAAGGCGCTCGGCCCCGGCCTCCTCTTCGCCGGCGCCGCCGTCGGCGTGAGCCACCTCGTGCAGTCGACGCGCGCCGGCGCGCTCTTCGGCGTCGCCCTCATCGTCTTCGTGCTCCTCGCCAACGCGATGAAGTACCCGGCCTTCCAGTTCGGCCCGCGCTACGCCGCCGCCACCGGCCGGAGCCTGCTCGAGGGCTACCGCCGCCAGGGCCGCTGGGCGCTCGTGCTCTACGGGCTCCTCACCCTCGGCACCATGCTCACCGTGCAGGCCGCCGTCACCTTCGTCACCGCCGGCCTGCTCGAGAACCTCCTCGGCCTGAGCGGCGCGACCTGGTGGCTCTCGCTCGCGCTCATCGCCGGCTGCGGCGTGCTCCTGGCGATCGGCCGCTACCCGCTCCTCGATCTCGCGATCAAGGTCATCGTCGCCGTGCTCACGCTGACGACCTTCGTCGCCACCGTCCTCGTGCTCAGCCGCGTCGACTGGAGCGGCCCCTGGTTTCCGCCGACCGAGAGCTGGTCGCCCGCCACCTTCGCGCTGGTCGCCGGTCTCATCGGTTGGATGCCCTCGGCGATCGACATCGCGGTCTGGCACTCCCTCTGGACGCTGGCGCGCCGCGATCAGACCGGGCACACCCCCTCCTCGCGCGAGGCCCGCCTCGACTTCGACATCGGCTACCTCGGCACCGCCATCCTGGCGATCTGCTTCGTGCTCCTCGGCGCGGCCGTGATGTACGGCAGCGGCCAGCCGATCGCCGAAGGCGCCCGCCCCTTCGCCCAGCAGGTCGTCAGCCTCTACACCCACGCGCTCGGCCCCTGGAGCGAACCGCTCATCGGCACTGCCGCCTTCGGCGTCATGCTCTCGACCACGCTCACCGTCGTCGACGGCTTCCCGCGCGCGCTCGCCCGCCTCGCGCAGCGCCTCGCGGGCCCCGAGCCCGAGCGCGAGCCCCTGAACGCCCCGGTCTACTGGGGCGCGATGGCCTTCATCGCCGTCGGCTCCCTCGTCGTGATCGGCGCCTTCCTCTCGTCGCTCGTCGCCCTGGTCACCGTCGCGACGATCATCTCGTTCCTCACCGCGCCCATCCTCGCCTGGCTCAACCACCGCGCCATGCACGGCCCCGAGGTCCCGCCCGAGCACCGCCCCGCGCGCGCCATGACGATCTACAGCGCCGTCTGCATCGGCCTCAACGCCGCCTTCGCCATCGGCTACCTCGCGCTCATCGCCATGTGAGCACGCGCCCCAATGGCGCCTCCGCCCTCGCCGGACGCGAGTTCCCGCCGCGCCGCGCCGTCCGCGTTACGGCGAGGCAGGTCGGACCCGCGGTCTGCCTGGACACGGCGCCCCGCTTCGACTAATCCAGCGGGACGATCCGCGAGCATGGCTGTGTTGCAGTCATCGCCAGAGACGGGAGCTCGCATGACCTTGTCTGTCTTCATCGGCGCGCTGAGCGCTGCCCTCGCGCTGAGCGCCTCCGCGCTCGCGGCCCCGCCCGAGCCCAAGCCGGTGCGCTTCGTCGTCCTGCTCGAATCCGGCGCCGGCGGCACCCGCGCGCAGAGCTACCTCGACCAGCTCCTCGGTCTCGTCGCCGACCGCTGCGCCTGGCCGGCGGTCGCCAGCCGCTACCTGACGCGCAAGGACGCCGCGCTCGACTACATCAAGAGCGACCGGCCCGAGCTCGGCCTCTTCTCACTCGGCGCCTACCTCGCCCTCAAGGACACCCACCAGCTCGAGGTGATCGGCCAGGCCCACTCCGCCGCCGCCGGCGGCCGGCGCTACTTCGTCGTAAGCAAGGCCGAGGACCTCGCCGCGTGCAAGGGCCAGCCCCTCGCCAGCAACCACCTCGCCGATCCGCGCTTCGTCGACCACGTGCTCTTCCGCGGCAAGACGCGCCTGGCGGACTACGTGCTCGTCGACACGCCGCGCCCGGTCCAGACCCTCAAGGCGGTGATCCGCGACGAGGCGCGCTGCGCCCTCATCGACGACGCGCAGCTCGCCCAGCTCCCGAGCATCGAGGACGGCAAGACCCTGCGCACCGTCTGGCAGAGCGAGGAGCTCCCGCCGATGCCGATCGTCGCCCTGCCGAACGCGCCGCGCGAGATCGTCACCGCCTTCCAGAAGGCGATGCCGTCGCTCTGCAGCGGCGACGACGCCGAGGTCTGCAAGAACGTCGGGCTGCAGGGACTCGCCCCCGCGGGCGACGCCGCCTACGCGCCGCTGGTCGCGCTCTATCGCGGCAACGAGATCGCCAAGCCGTGAGCCGCCGCCTGCGACTCCAGGGCGCGCCGGCGCTCTTCGGCGCGCTCGCGCTCTCTGTCTCGTGCCTCGCCTGCGCGACCTATGGCGGCGCGCCGACCGATCTCGACCGGGTCGACCCTTCCCTGCAGGCGGTCGCCGACCACCCATCGCTCGTCGTGAGCGACACGCTCGAGGCGCTCATCGCCGAAGGCAAGGACCGCGTCGAGGACCGCGAGTTCGCCTACTGGATCGTCGCGCGCCGCGGCGACCCGCACACCGCCTCCGACGCCTTCGCGCGCGCCGCCTGCGCCGGCCGCATCGCCGAGCTGCGCGGCCTCAACGCCGGCAAATTCGTACGTGAAGTCGAGGACTTCTCGCGACTGAGCACCAGGCTCGAGCCCGCCTTCCGCGACGGCGCCGCCCAGCGCATGCTCGCCACCCTCTACGTGCTGGCCCCCGCCTTCATGGTCTCGCACGGCGACTCCGAGACCGGCCTCGAGCTCCTGCTCGACCTCGTCGAGCGCTGGCCCGACGAGCCCGACAACCACCTGCGCCTGGCCGAGGCCTACATCGAGCTCGGCGACAGCACCCCGGCGGAGCCGCACCTCTGCTTCGCCCACGCCCACCAGCACCGCCTCCGCCCCGACCACCGCGCGCTGCTCTCGCGCCTCTTCGAGGCCGCCGGCGCCCCGAAATGCTCGACGGAGACGCGATCTTCTGAATAGAAGGGCGGCGTGAAGAAGCTGCTCGAGGGTCTGGCTACCGTCGCGCTGCGCCGCCCGGGCCTCGTCGTCGCGCTGGTCGGTGCGGTCGCGCTCGCGTCCGTCGCGGCCACGGTCCTCGGCCCGCTCGAGGTCTCCACCTCGCGCCGCTCGCTCATCTCCGACGAAGAGCCCGGGCAGGCCCGCCTGCTCGCCTTCCTCGACCGCTTCGGCCGCCCCGACGCCACGATCTTCGTCGTCACCGGCGGCGCCCAGGCCGAGCGCCGCAGGGTCGCCGCGCTCCTCGTCGAGCGCCTCTCCGCCCGCCCCGATCTCGAGCACCGCGTGCTCGGCCGCCTCGACATGCGTCTGCTCGCCGAGGTGCTCGCGCTCAACCACCCGCGCCTGCTCGACGGCTTCTCCGCGCTCGCGCACGTGCGCGGCGCGCACACCGGCCTCGCCGACGTGATCGGCGCCCTCGAGAAGCGCATCCTCGCCGCGCTCGACGGCCAGGGCGACAGCGCCGGCGACGAGCGCGACCTCGCGCGCATCGTACCGCTCGTCAAGGCCTTCGACCACGAGCTGCGCGGCGACGAGTCCAAGGAGTCGTGGATCGGCCTGGCCGAGGGCAACGGCCTGTCCTCCCACACCAACCTCGACGAGCTCGGCTACCTCGTCGCCGCCGACGGCGAGCGCTACCTCGTCATCGCCTTCCCCGACCTGCCCAGCGACGAAGGCAAGGACGTCACGCCCTTCATCGAGGAGCTGCGCGCGCTCCGCGACCAGGTGCACGTCGACGCCGCCGTCTCACCCGAGGTGCGCGCCGAGCTCACCGGCCTGCCCGCGCTCGCCAGCGACGAGCTGGTGATCGTCGAGTCCGGGATCCGCCTGTCCTCGGTGCTCTCGATGCTCGGGATCTTCGCGCTCCTGCTCTTCGCCTTCCGCTCGCTGCGCCAGTCGATCATCGCGCTCGTGCCGCTCGGCGCCGGCGTGCTCATCACGCTCGGCTTCGTCGAGGTGCTCTTCGACGGCCTCAACCTCATCACCTCGAGCTTCCTCTCGCTGCTCATGGGGCTCGGCATCGACTTCGGCGTGCACCTCCTCTACCGCTACCAGGAAGAGCGCCGCGCCGGCCGCGACGACGCGACCGCGATGCGCGCCTCCCTGCTCGGGGCCGGCCCCGGCGTCGCCACCGGCGCCGCCACCACCGCGCTGGCCTTCATGATGACCGCCACCACCGAGTTCACCGCCTTCTCCGAGCTCGGCGTCATCACCGCCATCGGCCTCTTCGTCATGCTCGGCAGCGCCTTCTGGCTCCTGCCGCCGCTCCTTCGCGCCGCCTCGAAGAAGCGCTCGCGCCCCCCGCCGCCCGACTTCCCCGGAGGCGGCGCCGCGCTCGCGCTCGTCAGGCGCGCCCCGCGCGCGGTGCTCATCGCCGGCGCGCTCGCGACCACCGCCGCGATCGTCGCCTTCATCGTCGATCGCCCCGCCTTCAACGGCCGCTACTTCGACTTCCTGCCCGAGCACACCGAGAGCTACCGCGGGCTCAAGGCGCTCGAAGACGACGAGGTCATGGGCCCGGCGCTGGTCAACCTCAGCGTCTCTTCGCTCGACGAGGCGCGCGCGCTGGCCGATCGCCTGCGCCACACCCCCGAGGTCGGCACCGTGCACAGCCCGACCGATCTCCTGCCGCCGCTCGACGCCGAGCGCCTCGCCTCGCTGCGCGCCGGCGTCGCGCGCCTGACCTCGGTCGACCCCGCGCGCCTCGTGCCGCCGCCGACGCCGACCGAGCCCGCGCGGATCCGCGCCGCCGTCGTCGCCCTGCAGGACGCCTTCGACGAGCTCGCCTTCGCCCTCGAGCAGGGCGGTCGCGACCCGGCGACCGCGCGCGAGGCCGCCACCGCCTTGAAGGACCTCGCGCACACCCTGGCCGACCTGCCGCCCGAGCGTCACGCCCTGCTCGCCGGGATCGAGCGCGACATCGCCGAGATCGCCCGCCGCGTGCTCGTCACCGCGCGCGCCGTCGCCGAGCGCGGCGCCTACGCCCCGAGCGACCTGCCGCCGCTGTTCCGCGTGCGCTACGTCGCGCGCGACGGCGCGGCGCTCGCGCTCTTCGCCTACCCCTCCGGCGACATCTGGGACACCGCCTTCGCGCGCCGCTTCGAGCAGGTGATCCACGGGATCCAACCCGAGGCCAGCGGGCTCGCCCTCGACATCCCACGCCACGAGGCGATGATCACCTCGGGCTTCGAACGCGCCGCCCTCTACGCCGCGCTCCTGGTCGCGCTCATGTTGCTGCTCGTCTTCCGCAGCGTCGCCGACGCCGCGCTGGCGATGATGCCGGTCGTGATCGGCTGGATCTGGATGCTCGGGCTGATGCCGGCGTTCGGCCTCGAGTTCGACATCGCCAACGTCGTCGCGCTGCCGCTGGTGCTCGGCATCGGGGTCGACACCGGCTGCCACCTCGTGCATCGCGCACGCGAGAGCCGTGCCGGCGGCGAGATCGCGCACCTCGGCGAGCTCGTGCGCGGCACCGGCTCGGCCGTGCTCGTCTCGGCGCTGACGACGATGGTCGGCTTCCTGGCGCTGCTCACCGGCGGCTACGGCGCGATGGTGAGCCTCGGCCTGCTGGTCGTGCTCGGCATCGGCATGTGCCTCCTCGCGAGCTTGCTGGTCCTGCCGGCGCTCCTGGTCGTGCTCGGGCGCGCCGACTGAGGACGGTTCTGAGGAAACCAGGAAGCGAGGAAGGCAGGAGGTGGATGCAGACCTTCCTGCTCTCCTACCTTCCTGCTCTCCTCAACGGCAGGGCTCCTTGGACGTAGGAAGACTCTGGTTCGCACCCGAAGAACTGACTCGGACTGAGGAAACCAGGAAGCGAGGAAGGCAGGAAGGCAGAAGGTGGATCGGAGTCCTTCCTGCTCTCCTACCTTCCTGCTCTCCTCAACGGCAGGGTTCCTTGGATCAGAACGCAAGATCCATGATGGCGCTCGCGCGATCGGCGATCTGATCGCCGTCGGTGTCGACGTCGAGCACGATGAGCTGCTCGGCCACGTCGCGCAGCGCCGGATCCATCGACGCGATCAGGTCCGCCTTGTCGATGAGCCCGGTGAGGCGACCGCTCAGCGGATCGAGCACGGCGCGCTCGACCTTCGTCGAGACGAGGTTCGGGATCTCGAAGGGCATCGCGTCGGAGAAGACCGGCGTGCAGTCCGCGTTGCGATCCTCGGGCCCGCGGATCCAGGCCAGACGCGCTTCACACCCGGCGCGCAGCTCGCCGTCGATGTGCAGCGCCAGCGGGATCTCGCCGTTTTCGAAGCCGTCGGCGATCACCTGGTTGGCGACGCCGGCCAGCATCGCCAGGCCGTGGCCCTCGGAGGCGATGGCGATCCCGGTGACGACCCGCACCTCGGCGGCGTCTGCGCACGGCGCCGTGCCCGGCTCGAAGACCCCGGCGACGGCGCGACACCCCTCGCCGTCGGGCGGCGCGGTCTCGGTCGCGTCAGCGGTGTCGAGGGTGATCACGTCGACCGTCGCGCGGGTGTCGAAGCTGGCGTTGACGGCTGCGAAGGTCGCGCAGATCCCGTCGAGGCCGCAGACGAGACCCGGATCGCAGTCGCTGGCGACCTTGCAGGGCTCGCCGGCGGGCTGGGTGCACGCGCTCGCGACGACGGCGAGCGAGGACGACAGGGCGACGAGGACGGCGCGCATCACAGGCTCGCCCTGGCCTGGATGAAGACGGTCGACTTGCCGGCGGCGCGGCTGTCGAATTTGGTCGTCTCGTCGAAGCCGGTGAAGGTCGAAGAGTAGAGGAAGGCGCCGAGGCTGAGCTCGCCCGACTGCCAGGGCTTGAACGTGAAGCGCGGGTAGAGCACGTAGCTGCCGTCGTCGAGGTTGAAGATGTTAAAGAATCTCAATAGAAACCGATCGTTGTCGAACTTGATGTCCGCGCCGGCGACGAGGTAGTTCTCGAGGTCGTCGGCGCCGAACTCGTCGACGAAGCCGTGCAGGTATTGCACGTTGAGGTAGAGCCAGTGCACCGGCGTGTAGTCGATGCCGGCGACCGCCTTGACGAAGTAGCCCTCGGCGAGCTCGCGCTCGACGGCGTTGATGCCGATCTGCGGTCCGGTCGAGATGATGCGGTGGAGCGCATCGTGGAAGGTGATGCCGACCTCCGCCCAGAGCCCGAGCCCGTCGAGGAAGTCGAGCGAGGTCGCCATGTCGATCCCGAGGACCTGCACGCGCGGGTAGCTGAGCCCGACGGTGACGCCGACCTCGGGCAGCGCGGTCGTGTCGGCGACGATCGTCTCGGCGCGCGGGAAGTCGTCGAAGCCGCGAAAGTAGGTGAGGCCGAGATCGACGTCGAAGAGGCGTCCGGCCAGGCGCGCGCCGAACATGCTGTTGTCCAGCGTGCGCTCGGGTAGGCTCACCGTCGGCTCGAACGCGAAGTGCCAGCCGTTGTTCGCCTCGAGCACGTCCTGCTTTTCGACGAGGTCGAGCGTCAGCGGCGTGTCGGCGCGCTCGCGGAAGACGCGCTTGTCGGTGAAGGCCAGGCCGGCGCTCCTCGGCGGCGAGGCGGGCTTGAAGAACGGCACGAAGACGAGCTGCAGCCTGAGCTCCGAGAGCCACGGCTCTTCGTCCTCGCAGCCGGCCTCCCAGTCCGGGCGAAAGTCGAGGCTCACCATCTCGTTGGGCAGCACGGCCCCGAAGACCGTCGGGTCCTCGACGTCGAGCGGGTTCAGGTTGGAGACCGGGTGGAAGCGGTCGGCCGAGCCCCAGATGATCGCCTGTCGCCCGATGCGGATGTCGAGGCCCTCGGGCACGTCGATGAGCTCGACGAAGAGCGCGTTGCTCTCGATCCAGAACGGGTCGAGCCGGGCGCGCTCGGAGAGCGCCGCGAAGGTGTCGGGGCCGTCGCCGCGCTCGGACAGGACGAGCGAGACGTCGCCGACCGCGGCGATGTGGGGATCGAGGCGCGCCTCCAGGCGCACGTTGCCGGTGGTCTCGCTGCGCTCGAAGGCGAGCGAGTCGTCGGCGAAGAGACGCAGGTCGGTCATGACGAAGCCGCGCCAGTCGAGCTGCACCTCGCCGAGCTGGGCCCGCGCCGCGGGCGGCGAGGCGAGGACGACGAGGGTGGCCGCGAGTGCCACCCAGACGCTGGTCGTAGGGGCGGCCCTCGTGGCCGCCCGCCTGGCACCGACCTCGTCTGCGGCATGGCGGTATAGGGACATCCGGCTCATCAGCGCCCGCGCACCAGGTTCTTCTTCATGAACATGCTGTCGGGCAGCTCGAGGCCGATCTTCTGCTCGAGCATCTCGACCGTCGTCGTCAGCCCGTCGGAGACCGTCTTCATCTCGACGTGCTGATAGGTCGGCACACCCTCGAGCAGCGCGAGCTTCGAGCGCGTCTGCACGCGCTTGACCTTGCCGTCCTCGAGGTACTCGATCTGATCGACCATCGTCGTGGCCTTGTCGACACGCGCGCGCAGGCGCGACCAGCTCGCGTCGGCGCCGGGCTTGAGCGTGAGCTCGAGCCACTGGTGGGTCGCCGTCTCCTCGCCGAAGGTGGCGGCGTAGTCCTCGCCGAGCCCGGCCTGCGCCATGTCGTCGTAGTCCATGTTCGAGCCGAGCAGCGTCTGGCGGCGTGCATGCGCGGCCACGCGGCGCACGTTGTCGGTCTGCGGCGAGTACACGTACATCACCGAGTCACCGGTCGAGAGCATGCTGAGCCCCTTGACCGGGCCGGGCTCGACGAAGCGCACCAAGCGCTTGTTCCGGTCCTTCTGCCAGACCTCCATCACCATCGCGCGCGCCTCGTCACCCGGCGCCTTCACCGTCATGCGGAAGCGCCAGTGCTGGCTCGGGTAGTCGAAGAGCAGGCGGTCGGACTCGGCCAGGACCTGGTCGGCGCCCTTGGCCTTGAAGGTCGCGTAGTCCGAGGCCGACACCGGCGGCGACACGAGGATCGCGGCGCTCAGGCAGAGGGCGAGCGCGGCGAGGCGAGCACGGGGAGCGATATGCGGCACGCTAGGTCTCCAAGGACGGGGTCGCCGGGGGTCGCGACCGGTGCGGATTCCACCACGTAAGGAGCGGCGGGAGCAAGACCAGCGTCGCCAGCGCGGCGACGAAGAGGGTCTCGGCGATGAGCAGGCCGAAGCGGCTGACCGGGGCGATGCTCGCCCACGCCAACACGATGAAGCCGCCCGTGATTTCGAGGGCGTTGATCACGATCGAGCGCCCGGTGGTCAGCATGGCCTTGTCGAGATCGCCCCGCCGGTAACGCCACAGGAAGTGGATGGCGTAGTCGATGCCGACGCCGAGCGCGATGCTCGCGAGCATCGAGGCGGCGATGTCCATCGGCAGCGCCTCGGGGAAGAGGCCCATCAGGCCGAAGGTGACGAGCAGCGTGAGCCCGGCGGGCAGGATCCCGATGAGCGCGGCGCGCACGCTGCGAAAGACCAGGACGAGAATCAAGAGCACCAGCGGCAGGCTCGTCGCCACCGAGTGCACCTGGTTGTGCTGCACCGAGCGCGTCATCGCTTGCTGCAGGACCGGCTGGCCGGTGACGGTCACCTCGACCTTGCGCGCGAGGTCCTCGCCCGAGACGAGGCTGCCGGGCGGCTCGCTCACGTACCAGGCGGGCTGGAGGATCTCGTCGGCGATGGCGGCGATGCGCAGCGCCTGGCGGCGGTCGAGCGGGCCGAGCACCTCGCCGATGGCGGCGACGAGGTCGCGGCGCAGCGCCGGCGCGGTGGCGAGCTCGACCTGGGTGAAGAGGTAGCCGGCCGAGCGCGAGAAGGCGTCGGCGTCCTCGAGCTCGGAGGCGGCGACGTAGCGCTTGAGGTGCGCTTCGAAGCGGGCGCGGTCGAGCGCGAGCGCCATGGCGTCGTCGATGAGCGCGCGAGCGAGCAGGGGGGCGTTGTCCGGGTTGGCGAGCACGACCATCTCGTCCTCGACGATCTCGGTCTTGATCACGTCGTCGACCGCCTTGGCGATCGGCGCGCGCGCGCTCTCGGGCAGGGCGCGCGCGAGCACCGCCTCGACCGCGGCGGCCTTGTCCGGGTTCTTCGCCAGCGCGGCGATGCGCTCGGCCGCGTCGCCGAGTACCCGGGCGCGGTGGCGCTCGGCGCGCTCGACCGGGCGGGCATAGCCGACGAGGTGGCGACGGGCCAGCTCGCGCACCTCGGGGGTGATGCGCTCGACGACGCCGGTGTCGAAGCCGCCGAGCCCGACCTGGATCAGCGCGCCGCGCCAGCGCTCGTCGACGAGCAGCGAGACCGCGGGATCGGACTTCGCCGCGAGGAAGCCGAGCTGCTCGATCTCGGCGGCCGAGCGGCTGAGCCGGCGCTCACCCTTGAGGCCCTCGTGCACGACCGCGAGCACGCCGGCGATGCTCTCGGTGCGCGTGACGCCGACAACGCCGCTCAGCCGATCCTCGAAGGCGGCGAGGCGATGCAGGACGGCGGGGTCGCGCACGTCGCCGTCGATGAGCACCTGCAGGAAGACCGAGCCGCCGAACCTGTCGGCGAGCAGGCGGTCGGCCCGGGCGGGCGCCGAGTCCTCGGCGAAGAAGGCGGCGGTGTCCATGCGCGTGTCGACGTTGGGGAGCTGGAGCGCGAAGAAGGCGGCGACCGCCGCGGCGGTCACGAGCACCGACCAGCGCCGCGCGCGGGTCGCGTGCGCGAGCGAGACCAGCGCGCGATCGATGCGGGTGGCGGCGGCGGCGCGCGTCGAGGCCGGGCGCGGCGTGAGCGGCTTGAGCGCGAGGAGCGCCGGCACCAGCGTCAGCGCCAGGGCGGCGGCGATGGCGCTGCCGGCGGCCATCTGCCAGCCGAACTCGCGCATCGGCGCCAGATCCATGACCAGGAAGGAGAGGAAGCCGGCGACGGTGGTGAGCGCGGTGACGATCACCGGCCAGCCCATGTGCACGATGGCGTGGCGCACGTCGGCGCCGTGCTCGCGGTACCAGACGAGCACGTGCACGGCGTAGGCGGAGCCGAGCGCGGCGAGCACGACCGGCAGCGAGCTCGAGACCAGGGTGAGCGGCTTGCCGAGCGCACCCATGAGCCCGAGCGTGCAGAGGATCGCCAGGGCGACGGTGAGCACGGTGTAGAGCGCGGCCCAGAACGAGCCGAGCGAGAGGATGACGAGGAAGAGGGTGATGCCGATGACGAAGGGCGCGAGGCGGCGCAGATCGTCCTGCGAGCCGTTGGCCGCCGCCTCGGCGATGAACGGCGCGCCGCCGAAGTGGAGCGTGAAGCCGGGCGGCGGAGCGAGCTCGAGCGCGGCGAGCTTGGCGACCTCGGCCGCGTGCTTGGCGCTCACGGCGCGCCCGTCCGGCCCGTGGGTCACGAGCTGGGTCACCAGCACCGCGGCCGAGCCGTCGGCCGAGGCGATGAGCCCGGTCAGGTAGTCCTTTTCGAGCACGCGCGCGCGGATGGCGGCGAGCGCCTCCGGGTCACGCGGGATCTCCGGCGGCACCAGGGCGACGTGCGCGGCGCCGCCCTGCCCGTCGGACTCGATGATCGCGAGCTCGGTGAGCGAGGTGACGTGCGCCACCTCGGGCAGCTGCACGAGCCGACGGGTGAGCGCGCGCAGATAGCCGAGGCCCCTGTCGCCATAGAGCGCATGCCCGTCGGGCGCCTCGACGCCGATGAGCGCGACCTCCATCGCGCCGAAGCGCTCGGTCATCGCGGTGAACGCCTGCACCTCCGGATCCTCGGCGGGCAGGAAGCGCACGACGTCGTCGTCGTAGCCGATGCCGACGACCTGCGTCAGGGCGCCGGCCGAGACCAGCGCGACCAGCCCGAGCAGGACGAGCGGGCGCTTGGTCACGAAAGCGGCGTAGGCGTTCACCTGCACCATATGCCCCACCGCCGGTGACCGGGCAAGCGCGACGCGGGGGAGGCGGATGAGGGACGCTCAGGCGCGCGCGCCCTTGCGCAGGATGGTGTCGCGCTTCCAGTGGAGATCGTCGTGCTGCGGGTAGTCGACGGTGTAGTGCAGGCCGCGCGACTCCTTGCGCGAGAGCGCGCTCTCGATGATCAGGTGGCCGACGCGCGCGATGTTGCGGAGCTCGAGCAGATCGCGCGAGAGCGTGAAGCGCCAGTAGTCCTCGCGGATCTCCTGGTTGAGGAGCTGGCTCCGCCGGAGCGCGCGCTCGAGCCGCTTGTTCGAGCGCACGATGCCGACATAGTTCCACATGAGCGTGCGCATCTCCTCCCAGGCGTGCGCGATCAGCACGAGCTCGTCGGGATCGGTGGCGAAGCCGGTGTTCCAGTCGGGCACCTCGGGGTCGATCGCCGCCGGCGCGCTCGCCATCATCTCGGGCGCGACGAGCGCGGCGCGGTGGGCGAAGACCAACCCCTCGAGGAGCGAGTTCGACGCCAGCCGGTTGGCGCCGTGCAGGCCCGTGTGCGCGGCCTCCCCCGCGACCAGGAGCCCGGGCAGCCCGGTGTAGCCGTCAGCGTCGCTGTAGACGCCGCCACAGCAGTAGTGCGCCGCCGGCACGACCGGGATCGGCTGCTTGCGCATGTCGATGCCGAACTCGACGAGCTTGGCGTGCACGCCCGGGAAGTGGTCGACGACGAAGCCGGGATCGAGGTGGGTCATGTCGAGGAACACGCACTCGTCGCCGGTGCGCTTCATCTCGGAGTCGATGGCGCGCGCCACGATGTCGCGCGGGGCGAGGTCCTTCAGGGGGTGGTAGTCGGCCATGAAGGCGACGCCGTCCTTGCGCCGGAGGATCCCGCCTTCGCCGCGGCACGCCTCGGTGACGAGGAAGTTCTTGGCCTGCGGGTGATAGAGGCAGGTCGGGTGGAACTGGTAGAACTCCATGTTCACGACCGGCACGCCGACGCGCCAGGCCATGGCGATGCCGTCGCCGGTCGCGACGTCGGGGTTCGAGGTGTAGCGATAGACCTTGCCGGCGCCGCCGGTGGCGAGCATGACGACCTTGCCGAGGAAGGTCTCGATGGTGTTGCTCACGGTGTCGAGCACGTAGACCCCGAGCACGCGGTCGTCGCCGCGCATGCCGAGGCGCTGGCGCGAGATCAGATCGATCGCGTGATGGTGCTCGAAGAGCTGGATATTGGGGTGGTTTTCGACGGCGGCGACCAGCGCCTCCTCGACGGCGGCCCCGGTCATGTCCTTGGCGTGCACGACGCGCCGCGCGGAGTGCCCGCCCTCGCGCGTGAGGTCGAGGTGGCTCGGGTCGTCGCGGTCGCGCGTGAAGGCGACGCCGAGATCGAGCAGCTCCCGGAGGCGCGCCGGCCCCTCCTCGACGCAGATCCGCACGATCTCCGGGTGGTTGAGGTGGTCGCCCGCGACGATGGTGTCGCGGATGTGCGCCTCGAAGCTGTCGACCGGATCCATGACGGTGGCGATCCCGCCCTGGGCCCAGTAGGTGTTCGAGGCGCGCCGCTCGCGCTTGGTGATGACCGCGACCGAGCCACGCTCGGCCAGCTTGAGGGCGAAGGTGAGGCCGGCGATCCCGGAGCCGAGCACGAGCGTGTCGAAGACGTGACGCATGCCCCGACATGAGCACGCGAAGCACCGCCAGCGCAAGCGGCTCGCGGCTCGCCCCCGGCCGGGTGACCGTGCAGCCGCATTCGTGGCAGGCTCGCTCCATGGAAGCGACGACGGTGTGTGCTCATTGCGGCCGGACGAGCCCGGGGCGGCCGCTCATCTGTACTACGTGCGGCCAGGACCCGAGGGTGCAGGGACGCTATCGCCTCGAGGGCGAGCTCGGACGCGGCGGCGGGGGGGTGACCTGGCGCGCCCGCCGGGAGCCGGGCGGAGAGCCGGTGTGCCTGAAGGAGCTGCGCTGGGCGACGATGGGCAACCTCGACGACGAGCGGCGTTTCGCGCGCGAAGGCGAGCTGCTCGAGGCGCTCGACCACCCCGCGATTCCACGGCACCACGGCGCGTTCGCGTGGGGCGAGGGGCGGGCGCACGCGCTCTACATCGCGCAGGAGCTCGTCGTCGGAGACAACCTCGAGACGTTGCGGCGCGCGCGCGGATCGACCTTGCCCGAGGCGCTCGCGACCGGCGCCGAGGTCGCCGACGTGCTCGCGTACCTGCACGCGCGCACGCCGCCGGTCGTGCATCGCGACATCAAGCCGTCCAACATCATGCGCAGGGTCGACGGGCGGCTCCTGCTCATCGACTTCGGCGCGGCGCGCCTGGCCGGGCTCGGCCAGTCGCAGGTGTCGGTCGCGGGCACCTTCGGCTACATGGCGCCCGAGCAGATCCGCGGCGAGGCGGGGCCGCCCGCGGACATCTACGGGCTCGGCATGACGCTCGCGGTGCTCTTGTCGGGCGCCGCCCCCGAGGACCTCCTCGGACCCGACAATCGCCCGGCCTTCTCGCGCATCGCGGGCTTGCGCTCCGACGTGCGCGAGCTGCTCGAGGCGATGTGCGCGATCGATCCCGCGGCGCGCCCGTCCGCGAGCGAGGTCGCGCGCCGCTGCCGCGCGCTGCTCGCCGGCCGGGTGGCGCCTCGGGAGCCGGCACCGGCGGTGAGCGCCCGGGCGGCGCAACAATCGCCGAGCGCCAGGCCGGGCTCCGGGCTGCGGGTGGCGATCTTGATGACCGTGCTGGTGATCGCGGGCGGCGCGGCCTTCATGACCTTCACCATCACCGATCAGGTGACGAGCACGGTGGAGCGCGCGTTCGAGGCGGCCCGCATCGAGCCTCCCGTCGTCGTGACCTCGAGCCCCGCGCCGCCGGTGGCGACAGCGGCGCCGTCGAGCGCGCCCACGCCCGTGCGTGAAGCCGCCGTGCCGGTCACCGATCCGCTGCCGCTCGTCGCCGAGGAGTGCGCGCGCGGCGGGCAGAGCGCGTGCGAGTCGCTGGCGCGCGACCTCGGCAGGAACCGCGAGGCGCTCGTCGCCTTGAAGGACTGGCCGGCGCCGCTCACCCGAGGCTGCGAGGCCGGCGTCGCGCTGGCGTGTCAGGCGGCGGCCGAGGTCCACGCGCAGGGGATCGGGGTGCCGGCGTCGCGCCTCCAGACGCGCGCGTTCTTCGAGAAGGCCTGCGCCGCCGGTGGCATGTCGGGGTGCGCCGCGTTCGGCCACATGCTGCTCCGGGGCGACGGCGGGCCGACCGACTGGAAGGCCGCGCAGGCGCCGCTCGAGCGCGCCTGCGACGCGGGGGACGACGACGCGTGCCTGTCGGTCGGGGCGATCCTCGCGGAGGGCAAGGGCGCCAGGGTCGACCGCCCGCGCGCGCTGTCGATCTTCGAAGGCCTCTGCAAGAAGGGCGGCAAGGCCGCGTGTGACAACGTCGACGCGATGGTCGGCAACAACTGGGGGCTGCCCGCGAACGCTCAGGCGAAGAGCGAGACGCTCGCGCGGCTGTGCGAGTCGAGGAGCGGCGTCGCGTGCGAGCGCCTCGGCGACGCCTACCTGAGGGGCAGCGGCGTCAAGAAGGACGCGGTGCGCGCGCGCGAGTCGTACGCCCGCGGGTGCGACTACGGTCAGAAGACGGCGTGCGACAAGATGCGCTGACGTCCCACGGACGCGGCTCGCCCCCTCGACAAAGCGCGAGGCGATGCCGCATATGATGGAGCCATGATCTCTCGTCGAGCCGCGCAGTGAAGGCGATCATCCTCGCCGCCGGGCAGGGCCAGCGCCTGCACCCGCTGACGCGCACGACGCACAAGGGCCTGCTCGAGGTCGGCGGCCGCACGCTGCTCGGGCGCCTGGTCGAGGGCCTCGTCGCTTGCGACGTGCGCGAGGTCGTCGTCGTCACCGGCCACTGCGCCGACGCCGTCGGCGCCCACCTCCTGCGCGATTACCCCCACGTGCGCTTCGAGCTCGTGCACAACCCGGACTTCGCGACCAGCAACAACATCGTCTCGCTCGCGCTCGCCATCGCGCACGCGCACGGCCACGACGTGCTGCTCGCCGAGTGCGACGTCGTCCTGGAGGACCTGCTCCTGCGCCGGCTCGTCGCCGGACCGGGCGACCTCGCCCTCGTCGACCCGCACCGCGACGGCCTCGACGGCTCGGTCGTCGAGCTCGCGCCCGACGGCGACACCATCACGCGCTTCCTCCCGAGCGCGCGCGGATACGGCCAGGCCTACAAGACGATCAACCTCTATCGCCTCTCGGCCGCCTTCGTCGACGCCCTGAGCGCGCGCCTCGCGACCGCCGCGCGCGCCCGCCCGAGCGCCTTCTACGAGACGGTCTTCGCCGAGATGGTGGCCGAGCGCACCCCGATGCGCGCGCTGGTCGCCACGCCGCATCGCTGGTTCGAGATCGACACCTACAGCGATCTGCTCGAGGCCGAGCGCGCCTTCGGGACACGCGAGCCGTGAGCGGAGTGCCGCCCGGGCCCCTGCCCGATCGCCTCACGCTCGAAGCGGCCGGCGGCGGCTACTGGCGCTACCCGATCGTCGACTTCGCCTTCCTGCGCAACATGCACTTCCCGACGCCGGCGATCCTGGCCGCGCTCTCGGCGCGCCTGCCCGAGCTCCTGTGGAGCTACGGCTCGAAGCAGACGACGCTCGACGCGCTGATGGCCGAGCTCCTCGGCTGCGACCCGGCGCACGTCGTCGCGCTCGGCGGCCTCTCGCAGATCTACCCGTGGCTCGCCGCGCACCTGTCACGCGGCAGCACCTTTGGCCACGTCCTCGCGCCGGCGCCGACCTTCGGCGAGTACGACCGCCTCTTCCCCGGGCGCGCGAGCTATCGCGACCCCTTCGCGCTCGGGCCCGCGGATCTCGCCGCGCTCTCGGAGCGCGCGCACGCCCACGAGGTCGTCGTCTTCGTCAACCCGAACAACCCGACCGGCACCGTGGTGCCTAGCGCGGCGATCCTCGCCTTCGCCGACGCGCACCCCGCCAAGCGGATCCTCGTCGACGAGTCGTTCCTGCGCTTCTCGAGCGAGCCCTCGCTCATCGCGACCCTCGAGTCGGCGCCGCGCGCCAACGTCGTCGTGCTCGCCAGCCTCTCGAAGGACCTCGGCATGCCGGGCCTGCGCCTCGGCTACGCCTACGCGCGCGACCCCTCCTTCATCGGCGCGCTGCGCGCCGCGCTGCCGATCTGGAACCTCAGCGCCCTGGCCGAGCACGTGCTCGAGCTCATGCGCGAGCACCGCGCCGACTTCGAGCGCTCGCTCGTCCAGACGCGTGACGATCGCGCGCGCTTCGCGGCGGCGCTCGGCGCGCTCGAGGGTGTCGTGGTGCACGCCGGCGGCGCCAACTTCGTCGTGGCGAGCCTGCCGTGCGACGCGCTGGCCGCCGCGCGTATCGCCGATGACCTGCTCGCCGCGCACGGCCTCCTGGTCAAGGACATCTCCGCCAAGGTGGGCGACGGCCGCGGACACTTCCGCCTGGCGGTGCGCGGCGACGCCGAGCACGAGGCGCTCGTCGTGGCGCTGGCCGGCGCGCTCACCGCTTTTTCAGGAACGCGTGGTAGCGATAGCGCGCGCTGAGGTAGCCCGGCAGGGTCTGCGGCTCGAAGGTGCAGGCGAGACCGCGCTCGTCCGCGAAGGCCTGGAACCAGGCGCGCGCCAGATAGAGCTGCGGCAGATCGGCGTAGGCGCGATCGTACTCGCCCGGCGGGTAGGCGGCGCGGCGGATCGCGAGCGCCTCCTCCTCGCGATCGGCGTCGTTGACGTCGAGGACCCAGACGCCGCGCGTGCTCTTGTCGACCATCTTCCCCAGGACCTCGCGCGCGTAGTCCCGATCGCTGAAGTAGAAGAAGACCCCGCACGAGGCGACCACGTCGTAGCGTTCGCTCGCATCGAGCGCGATCGCCTCGGCGACCTCGAGGCGCGACCCGGGCAGGTAGCGGCGCGCGGCGGCGATGTGGCTCTCCGAGTAGTCGATGCCGGCGGTGACGAGGCCGAGCCGCGCGAGCGGATAGAGGAAGGCCCCGGCGCCGCAGCCGACCTCGAAGATGCGATCGCCGGGCGCGAGACCATGGCGCGCCGCGAGGTCGAGCACGTTCCGGCGCCAGACCGCGGGCGCGACCGAGCCGGTCGGCGTGTTGTAGCCGTCGAGGGTCAGGAGCTCGGCCAGGACCGCGTCCTCGTCGCCTTCGTCGGGCTCGGAGGTCGAGCGCTTGCGGGTCCAGATCTCCTTCCAGCCATGGGTCGGCATCGCGACGCTCCTCGCCGGGCGCGCGCGGGCGCCCGGACGTGGCGTCATTCTTCGTTCGTCCAGGGCGGTTTGCGCAACCGGTGCGCGACCGGATATGAGCAAGGGGAAGGCACAGGACGGGACAAGGCACCGGAGGAGGATGTCGTGAGCGATCAACACGGACCCGAGGTCGAGCGGATCCTCGGCGACTGCTTGAGCGCCGACGAGCTCGATCGCATGCACGGCTTCTGGGGTGAGGTCGACGCGCTCCTCAACGACTGCGGGGTGACCTACTGGGCCGATGGCGGCACGCTGATCGGCGCCATCCGCCACGAGGGCGTGATCCCCTGGGACGACGACATCGACATCGCACTGCCGGTCGAGGCGCGCGAGATCCTGAGGCACGAGGCGTGGCGCCTCGAGGACGAGGGTTTCGTCATCGACTGGGAGCGCCACTGGCCCAAGATCTGGCACCGCGACGGGCGCGCGATCCCCTCGCAGGAGCACCGCTGGCCCTTCGTCGACCTCTTCTTCCTCGAAGAGCGCGAGACCAAGGACCTCAAGGGCCAGCGCGCGCGCGCCTACTGCTACGCCGGGCCCGCCGGCCAGCGCTGGCCGGGCTGGCGCTTCTTCAAGAGCGAGGTCTTCCCGCTCGAGCGCGTGCCCTTCGGCGACCACGAGATCTGGGTGCCGGCGCAGGCGCCCGCCGCCCTCGACCGCCAGTATCGCGCCTGGAAGGAGGTCGCCGACTCCGGCGACTACGATCACCGGCGCGAGCGCATCAAGGCCGCCTCCAAGGCCCCGATGGGCCTCGTCGCCGAGGCCTACGAGCGGCGCTTCGGGCGGGCGATGCCGCTGGCCTCCTGGATCGCGGCGGAGCTCTGATCGTCGACGAATCGGCGGCCCGGGAAGGCCCGGCGCGCCTGAGCGGTTTGCCCGAGCGCGCCGCGATGATGAAACGCGCGCCCGGATATGGCACGCTCCCGCTCGTGAAGCCCCTCGCCCTGCTCGTCTTCCTCGCTTCGATGTCGCTCGCCGAGCCCGCGCGCGCCGACCTGTGGGCGTGCAAGGACGCCGACGGCGTCGTGCGCTTCGCCGATCGCAAGCTCAAGGGCTTTCGGTGCGTGCTCTACACCAAGACCCCCGAGGCCAAGAGGCCCGCCGGCGATGGGGGCGTGTCGGGCGCCGACGCGACGCCGACGGCGTTTTCGCGGCCGCGGCACGCGACGCGCTACGCGCCGATCCCCGCCGGTGAGCCCGAGCAGCGCTTCAGCGGCGACGAGCCCGACGAGCTCGCGGCGCGCGAGAAGCTCTACGGTCCGTACATCGAGGAGGCGTCGCGCCTCTACGACATCCCCGAGCCGTTCATCCGCGCGGTGATCCGCGTCGAGAGCAACTACCGCTATCGCGCGGTGAGCTCGGCCGGCGCCAGGGGGCTCATGCAGCTCATGCCGTCGGTGATCGGCGACATGGGCGTCGCCGACCCGTTCGATCCGCGCGCCAACGTGCTCGGCGGCACGCGGCTCCTGCGCGTGCTCGCCGATCGCTTCGAAGGCGACATGGTCAAGGTGCTCGCGGCCTATCACGCCGGCAGCGGCGCGGTCGCCAGCGCCGACGGGATCCCGTACGAGGCGACCGAGAGCTACGTGCGCAGCGTGCTCGATCGCTACTACGAGTACAAGTCACGCCCGTAGAGGCGGCCCTCGTGGCCGCCCCTGGCGTGGCCCTCGTGGCCGTTTCCTACTGGCAGACGTCGATCGTGACCGTGTTGTCCGCGAACTGGCCCTTGCGCTCGAGCAGCACGTACGGCCGGCAGGTCTTGCCACCGCCGCACCACGAGTCGTCGAGGCAGGTGTCGACGCACTCGCGCCCACGGCCGGCGCCGAGGTCGAGGCAGTGGCCGCGCCGGCAATCGTTCGTATCGGAGCAGCGCTCCCCGGGACCGAGGTGCCCACCGCCGACGAAGATCGAGCAGTACCACTCGACGTAGCCGGGCGAGTCCGGACCGGCGAGGATCGGCTCGTAGGTGCACTGCGCGAAGCCGAGCGAGGAGCAATCGTACGGGTCCTCGGTCTCGGGTCCGCACGGGATCACGCCACTGAAGCTGCCGGAGTTGGAGGACCACTCGTTGCAGATGCTGCGCCAGACCCCATCGGAGAGATCCTCCTGGTGGTTGGCGACGAGTTGGCTCTCGCAGCGGCGGTACATGGTGCCGGTGCGGGTCTCGACCGGTGTGCACTCCGTCGAGTCGACGCACCAGCGCGAGCACTTGCCCTCGAAGCAGAGGCCGGTCGCGCACTCGAGGTCGTTGTTGCAGTCGCTGCCCTCGGGCTCGTTGCCCTGCAGCGGCGCGACGCAGCGCCCGCGCCTGGTGAGCGGGCCCTCGACCGGACGGCCGGGGATCTCGTCGACGTAGATGAGGCAGCGCTTGCCGCCCGTGCAATCCGCCTGGCTCTCGCACTCGCCTGCAGGCTGGTCGAAGCGCAAGCAGTAGGGCTTGTCGAGCCAGGTCTCGCCACCGACCCAGCTATGCTGGATCGCGCAGACGTTGCCGGCGCCGCACTGGCTGTCGCTGTCGCAGGCCTCGGCGCAACGGAAGTTGGCGCACATGCCGGTCGCGCACTCGTTGTTGCCTCGGCAGCTCTCGCCGGGCTGCGCGCCGGGCTTGTCCTGCACGCACTGCGGCGACCAGCCCGCCGCCGACCCGATCTGCTGGTTCCACTGATACTCGCAGAAATAGCCGGCGGCGCAGTCGCCCTCGACCGCGCACGGGCCGGCGCTGGCCCCCGGCTCGCGGCAGATGCCACCGATACAAGTCGCCGAGGCGCAGTCGCCGTCATCCCCGCAGGTCTTGCCGAGCTCGCACGGGCCGCAGGCGGGCCCGCCGCAGTCGACGTCGCTCTCGCCCTGGTTCTGGCGCTGGTCCGAGCAGCTCGGGTCGCGGCAGGTGCCGAAGAGGCAGGTGCGGCTCAGGCAATCGTCGTCGTCGCCGCACAGGAGCCCGCTCGCGCATGGGCCGCACGGGCCGCCGCAGTCGACGTCGCTCTCGCCGGGATCGCGCTCGGCGTTCTGGCAGGTCGGCAGCGGCTCGCCGCAGATCCCGCCGACGCAGTTGTTCGAGGCGCAGTCGCCGTCGCGCCGACAGCTATCGCCGCCGGTGCAGAGCGGACAGACCTCGCCGCCGCAGTCGACGTCGCTCTCGTCCTGGTTGTGGATCGCGTCGGCGCAGCTCGCTTCGCCACCGGTCGTGCACGGCGCGCACGCGCCGCCGCAGTCGACGCCGCCTTCGCCGGGGTCGATGACCCCGTTGGCGCACGGATCGGTGACGGCGCACGGCGCGCACGGACCACCGCAATCGACGCCGAGCTCGCCCTGGTTCTGGCGACCGTCGGCGCAGCTCGGCGCGGCGCAGACGCCGGCGACGCAGCTCCGGCTCGCGCAGACGAGATCGCTCTCGCAGGCGGTATCCGGGCAGGCGCCGCACGCGCCGCCACAGTCGACGCCGAGCTCGCTCGGATCCTGGAAGCCGTTGAAACATGGTGATGTGCCGGACGAGCCCGGGGCACACGCGGAGACGAGGAGGGAGAGCGCGAGCGGGGCCAGAGCCTGGCCGCGGCCGCGCACGAGGGGTTCGAAGCGCATCGGTTCACCTTGGTCGGTTCGCCGCATTCACCCTGGCCCGTCCAGGGACGCGGACCGCGATAGGACCCGAGCCCATCCGGTCGGTAAACCGAAAAGTGAACCCTGTTCGCGAATAGCCGCGACGTCAGCGTGGCGCGCGAAAGGGCGCCCGTACCGCGGTGCCGAGGATGCCCGTGAGGCGCGGGTCGGCGGCGAGCGCGGCGAAGTCCGCGTCCTTGCCGGCCTTGCGAACGAGGGTCCGACACCGTTCCTCATCGTGCAGCACGCCGCCCAGACACAGCTCGTCGACGAGCTCGGAGAGCGCCGCCAGCGAGAGCTCCGGCTCTGCCGAGCGGGCCCATGCACACGCGAGGTTGTAGCGCGCCCACACGTGGCTCGGGTCGCGCCGGGTCGCCTCGAGGTAGGCGCCGATCGCCTCGTCCCAGCGCTCCTTGCGATGATGCGCCAGGCCGGCGAGGTTGTGCTCATCGGCCTCGCCGCGCACCACCGGATCTTCGTTCCACGCGGCCGGCGACGCCAGACCCGCGCGACGCAGCAGCGCGCGGCCCGGCTCGGCCGCCTCGAGCTCGCGCGCGCCGAAGACCCGCCGCGACGGGCCGCCGGCGCGCCGTTCCCACAGGCCGTCCGGGTGGACCTCGACGCGCACCGGAGGCGTCGCGTCCGCGAGGCTGCCTTCGCGGTTGTGCGTCCCGACGTGCACGCCGAGGGCGCCGGGGCGCGGCCAGCCGAGATCATAGGTCGGGTGGCGGCCGTCGGGGCTCGTCGAGGCCGGCCGGAACAGGGCGACGTCACCGGCGCTCGACTCGCAGCCCGACACGATCGCGGAGAGCTTCACCGCCGGCACGAGCTTTCGCGCGGTCGCCGTGGCGAGATCCAGCACGCGCAGGCCGCGGCGCGCACCGAAGACCAGCCCACGCCCGCCGTCGACCTCGACCGCCGTCAGGAAGTCGGCGTCGGCCTCGCCGTAGAAGAGCTTGCGCGCCTTCGGCTCGGCGCAGGACACCTCGATGAGGCGCGGTGCGGGCGAGGCGACCAGGACGCGCCCGCCGCCGAGGCGCCAGCAGGCCACCCGCGCCTCGTACGGGTCGCGCCCGCCGCCGAGCTCCATTCCCTCCGCCACGAGCGTGCCGCTGACGTACAGACGCGTCGTACCGTCATCCGGATCGTGGCGCGTCTCGATCGGGCATGTGACCTCTTCGTTCGCCGCCGGCTCGCTCGGCCGCGCGGGCCCGCCGACGACGAGCACCAGGGCGACGAACGCGGGTGCGAGGAAGGAGGGCGCTCGAGCGTGTCGGGACATCGGAATGCAATACTCCGCGACGGGGCGTTTGGCGATCGCGAGGGGCCGCACGGGTCCCACGCCGGGGAGCGCCGTATGCCGTCGCTTCGACCCTGGCTACCTCCGTGCCATCCACGCATACGCGCAGCTCGTGCAGACCAGCGCGCTCGGCATGGCGGAACAGGCTCGGGGGCTCGTCCATGTGGGCCCGCCTACGCCGCGATGAGCGCCGGCGCGATCGGCACCGACCGGGACAGACGCCTCAGCCCGTCTCGCCGGGCGCGAGCGTCTTGAGGGAGAGCGCGTGGATCGGCCCCTTCATCTCCTCGGCCAGGGCGGCGTAGACCTTGCGGTGGCGGGCGATCGGCGAGAGGCCGGCGAACGCGGCGGAGGTGATCTCGGCCTGCCAGTGGTCCTGGCCACCGGTGAGATCCTTGAGCTGGATCACCGCGTCGGGGAAGGCGTTCTTGAGGAGCTCGGTGAGCTGTTCGGCTGAGATCATCACACTCTCTGGGACGGGGGGCCGGCGGGCGGCCTGACCAGGATCGGCAGGGTGAGCACCGAGGGCTCGCGCGAGAAGGTCCGGACCTCGGCGACGAGGCGCCCGAAGTCGGTGCGCGGCAGGAGGCGCATCGGCTTGTCGGCGCTGCGCCACATGAAGTCGTAGTGCATCGGCATGACGCGCTCGGGCGTGAACGCGGCCAGCGTGCGCGGCACGAAGCGCTCGGTGGCGAAGCGCGCGGCGATGCACATGAGCAGGAGATCGACGCCACGGGCCTCGCGCGGGATCGCGTCTTCGATCAGGTTGGCGCTGCCGAGGTGATAGAGACGGTAGCCGTGGTAGTCGACGAGGAAGCTGAAGACGTCGCCGCAGCGGTACTGACTGCCCTTCAAGTGCACCTCGCAGGTGCACGGGATGTCGCCGGCGTAGGGGACCTTCTTGCCGAGGGCGAAGCGCGAGTGCACGCTCGGCACCGCGGTCACCTTGAAGGGCCCGACCTCGAAGGTGGTCGGGGCGTCCTTGTCGAGCGCGGTGAACTGCGCCGCGGGCAGGCCCATCGCCTGCATCAGGTTGGCGGTCGAGCGCGAGCCGTGAACGTGCGCGCCGCTGCGCTGGGCGATGAGCGGCACGTCCATGACATGGTCGAAGTGCGAGTGGCCGACGAGGATCGCGTCGGCGCGCGAGAAGGCCTCGGCGACGAGCGCCGCGTCGGGCACGATGCGGCGCGTGAGGTAGCGCACGAGGCCGACGCGGGTGACGTAGGGGTCGATGAGCAGGATCGGCCCCTCGGCCGAGGTGAGCTCGTAGCCCGCGGTGCCGAGCCAGCGCACGGTGAGCCCGTTCGGGGTGACGAAGACGGGTGAATCGTGCTGGACGTCGGTCGGATCCATGGTGCTGACTACCCTGGCATGCACGAGGGGGGATGGTCGATGCCAAATCGCAGCGAGCCGAACGAGTCGACAGGGGGAGCACGCCTCTCGGTCCCGATCGCCGCCTTGACGATCGCAGGCTCCGACTCGGGCGGCGGCGCCGGGATCCAGGCCGATCTGAGGACCTTCGCCGCGCACGGTCTCCTCGGCACGAGCGCCGTCACCGCCATCACCGCGCAGAATACGCGCGGGGTGAACGCGTGGGAGGCGGTGAGCCCCGCGCTCGTCGCCGCGCAGATCGACGCGGTGCTCGACGACCTGCCGGTCGCCGCGGCCAAGACCGGCATGCTCGCCAACCAGGCGGTGATCGAGGCGGTGATCGAAGCGTGGACCCGGCGTGCTCCGTCGATCCCGCTCGTCGTCGATCCTGTTATGATCGCGACCTCGGGCCATCGCCTGCTCGATGCCGGCGCGGAGCGCGCGCTGGTCCAGCTCTTGTCGCTGGCGACGGTCGTGACGCCCAACCGCCCCGAGGCTGCCGCGCTCTCGGGCCTGGCGCTCGACGCCGACGCGCGCGCGCACGCCGAGGCGATCGCCAGGCTCGCGCCGCGCGCGACGATCGTGATCAAGGGCGGTCACCCGCTCGGCCCGGCAAGGACCCGCGCCATCGATCTGGTGCGCTACCCCGACGGCACCACCGCCGAGCTCACCGCGCCGTGGATCGAGACGACCAGCACGCATGGCACCGGCTGCACCTTCTCGGCCGCCATCGCCGCCAACCTCGCGCGCGGCCTCGGGTTGCCCGACGCGCTCGCCGCCGCCAAGCGCTACCTCACCGCCGCGCTCGCCGCCGCGCTGCCGCTCGGCCACGGCCACGGCCCCGTCGATCACCTGGTCGAGCTCGTCCGCCGTCACCCCGAGCGCGCGCCGGGTCCATCGACCCGCGTGGCGCGCGACGTCCTCGACTGCATCGGCGGCACCTCGCTCGTGCCGCTGCACAAGCTCGGCCCTGTCGGCGGCGCGAGGATCCTGCTCAAGCTCGAGAGCGAGAACCCGACCGGCAGCATGAAGGACCGCATGGCGCTCGCCATGATCGAGGCGGCGGAGGCCGACGGCCGCCTTCGCGCCGGCGGCTCGGTCGTCGAGTACACCGGCGGCAGCACCGGCGTGTCGCTCGCGCTGGTGTGCGCGACCAAGGGCTACCCGCTCGAGATCGTGAGCTCCGACGCCTTCGCGCCCGACAAGCTCCGGCACATGCAGGCGCTCGGCGCGCACCTGACGATCGTCGAGAGCGACGGCGGCCGCATGACCGCAGCGCTCACGCGCGAGATGATCGCGCGCGCGCGCGCGCTCGCCGCCGAGCCCGGCCGCTTCTTCACCGATCAGCTCGCCAACGCCGATCAGCTCGGCGCCTATCACGCGATGGCGCGAGAGATCCTGGCGCAGACCGAGGGGCGCGTCGACGCCTTCGTGCAGTGCGTCGGCAGCGCGGCCTCGCTGCGCGGCACGGCGGAGGTGCTCGCCGCGGCGCTGCCTTCACTCCGCGTCGTCGCCGTCGAGCCGGCGGAGTCGGCGGTGCTCTCCGGAGCCAGCACGGGCGCACACGGCATCGACGGGATCGGCGCCGGCTTCGTCGTGCCGCTCTGGCGGCCCGAGCTCGTACACGAGATCATCACCGTCTCGACCGAGGAGGCCAAGGCGATGGCCGCGCGGCTGGCGCGCGAGGAGGGCCTCTTCGGCGGCACCTCGACCGGGGCCAACGTGGTCGCGGCCCTGCGCGTCGCCGCGCGCCTCGGCCCGGACGCCACCGTCGTCACGGTCCTGTGCGACACCGGGATGAAGTACCTGAAGCGCTGAACAGGGACGCCTCGAGCACGTGAGTTCGGGGTCGAGGCGTGCCCGGATCCGAGGGCGGGAGCGCGGTGGCGAACTCACGATCGCCGCACGGACAAGGGACCGATCGAACCCGCATGTCGCTTGACTTCGCGCGCGCGCTTGCCTACGGTCCCGCCGCCCTTTTCAGAGGGCACAAACCCCGACGAGGCTATTGATGTACCAGCTCCAGAACGGCACCGAGGTCACCGAGTTCGCAACCCGCAAGGAGGCGATCGACGCCGCCAAGGCCCTGTCGCTCGAGCTCAAGCAGGCGGTCTACGTCGTCGATCCGCACCAGCGCGAGCGCATGGCCTACCAGGGCGGCGAGCTCGAGTCGTATACCTACGAGACGCGCACCGGCAAGATGGACCGCTGAATTCGGGGCCGATTCGCGCCCGTCTCCTTCGTTGCTCGATTGGAGTGGGCCGCCAGCGCGGCGCGCGCCCCTACCCTGCCGGCTACGAGTTCGCGTCCCAGCTCACGGTCAGCAGGAAGACGCTCTCCTCGATCGCGACGACGTCGTGGGGGATCCCGCGGCCGAGCGCCAGGAGCGTGCCCGCCGGGAGCTCGACGACCTCCTCCGGCAGGGCCAGCCGCAAGCGTCCGCGCACCGTCTGCACCGCGATCCCGTGGTCGGTGACGTGCTCGTGGAGTCGCGCGCCTTCCGCGAGCGCGATCAGGACCACCCGCAGGTCCTCGTGCTTGACCAGCGTCTTGGCCGCGTGCCCGGTCGTGCGCCAGGCCTCACCCTCACGGAGCGCCTGCGCCTCGGCCTCGAGCTCCACGCGCAAGACCGGCGCCGTGTGGCTCGTCGCGGCGTCTCCTCCCTCGTCCCTCGTCACCTGCACGATCATCATGTCCTCCTCCGAGCGTGGCGCTCGATGTGCGATTCAGCACGATGCGTGCCATGGCCGGCAACCGCACGCATTGCGCGCCCCCCGCCACGCTCGGGGCGGGACGTTCCACCGGAGGTTCCACATTGGCACGCGTGACGCACGCCGCGCGAACCCGACCGCGGTCGTGCCGGCGAACCGCGCTCCGCGGCATCGCGGGACGAAACCCAGCGCTCGCTACTCTCGCGTGAGACCGCGCTCGGCGAGCAGCGCCTCGATCGCCTGCACCGCCTGCGCCAGCGCCTCGGCCGAGGGACTGAGCCCGCACTCGGGCAGGGTCAGCTCGGCGCCGGTCGCCTCGGCGCCGACGTGCACGTGCACGACCGGGTGCGGGTGCACCAGCGTGCGGATGATGCCGTGGTCGGCCAGGCCGAAGGTGTTGGAGGTCGAGACGACCAGGTGGCCGGCGTCGAGCATCAGGTAGGCGACCTCGGCGTAACGCCTCGTGATCTCTATGCGATCGGGGCGGCCCACCAGGTCGGCCTCGACGCCGAGGAAGACGTTCTTGCCGTCGAGCAGGTAGGCGCCGAGCCCGCGATCGAAGAGCACCTTCTCGAGCGCCTTGGCGATCGCCGCCTTGCCGACCTGGGCCTCGCCGGTGAGCAGCACCAGCGCGGTCTTGTGCCCGAGGCGCGCGGCGCGCTCCTCCGGACCGACCAGGCTCGGGATCCACTCGAACTCGCGCACGCGCTGCTCGTCGCGGTGGCGCTCGAGCTGGTCGGAGAGCGCCTCGAGGATGATGCCGCCGCCGGCGACGTCGTAGCCGTCGACCAGCACGAAGCGCGCGGTGGCGCTGTGCTTGTCGATCGTGTCGAAGGCGATCGCGCGCCGCAGCTCGAGCACCAGCTCGGCCACCTCGTGGCGGCGCACCTCGGCGCGCACCTCGGTGTCCAGGGTCGACGCGTCGAGCACCTTCCGGATCTCCGCGACCCGCGCCTGCATCTCGACGGTCGTCAGCTTGAGCTTGTAGCTCCGCCCCAAGCGGAGCGGCTCGCGCCCGAGCCAGACCACGTTGGCGCGCAGCCGCGACGAGACCGCCGGCTGCGAGCCGCCCAGATGCGAGACGATCTCGCCGCGCCTCACGAAGAGCTGCTCGTCGAGCGTGAAGCCGGTCGACTCGCCGGCGACGGCGTCGACCTCGGCCGGCAGATCGTCGCGCGTCGAGAAGCGCTCGATCGAGTGCACGACCGCGCTCTTCATCGACGGCGAGAAGAGCACGCGGTCCCCGACCGCGATGCGCCCGGTCTCGACCCGCCCGGCGACGATACGCCGCTCGTCCCCGGCCTCGTTCCACTTGTAGACGTCCTGCACCGGCAGGCGCAGCGGCGCCTCGCGCAGGCTCGGCGCCTTCTCGAAGCGATCGACCGCCTCGAGCACGCTCGGCCCGCGATACCACGGCATCGCCCTGCCCTGCCCCGGCACGATCATGTCGCCCTCGCGCGCCGAGATCGGGATGAAGCGCATCGGCTCGATCCCGACCTCGCCCAGGAACGCCCGATACTCGCGCTCGATCGCCTCGAAGACCTCCTGGCGGTAGCCGACGAGGTCCATCTTGTTGACGAGCACCGTCACCTGCCGGATCCCGAGCAGCCCGAGCACGTAGCCGTGGCGCCGCGAGTTCTCGCGCACGCCCTCGTGCGCGTCGATGATGAGCAGCGCCGCCTCGGCCCGCGCCGCGCCCGAGATCATGTTCTTCAGGAACTCGATGTGGCCGGGCGCGTCGATGACGATGTAGTCGCGGCGCGCCGTGCCGAAGAAGCAGCGCGCCGAGTCGATGGTGATCCCCTGGTCGCGCTCGGCCTCCAGCGCGTCGAGCAGGAAGGCGTACTCGAAGAGCTTGCCCTGGCGCTGGCAGATCGCCTTGACCGCCTCGAGCTTGCCGGTCGGCAGGCTGTCGGTGTCGGCGAGCAGGCGCCCGACCAGCGTGGACTTGCCGTGGTCCACGTGGCCGACGATGACGATGTTCATCTGCTCGCGCGCCGGACCGTGCGCGACAGACGTGGCGGCGGCGGTGTCGTAGGCGGCACTCATCACATGTACCCCTCGCGCCGGAGCTTCTCCATCGCGTGCGGATCCTCCTGATCCTGCGCGCGGCCGGCGCGCTCGGCCGTCTTGGTGCGCATCAGCTCGAGGATCACCTCGCGCGGGCTCTTCGCGGCCGACTGGATGTTGCCCGTGCACGGCGCGCACCCGAGCGAGCGATAGCGCGTGCCCGCGCCCTGATCGAAGTAGAGATCGATGATCGGGATCGACTCGCGCTCGATGTACTCCCAGATGTTGAGCTCGGTCCAATCGAGCAGCGGGTGGATGCGCACGTGCGTGCCGGGCGCGAAGTCCGTCTTGAACTGGTTCCAGAACTCCGGCGGCTGGTCGCCGATGTTCCAGTCCGAGTTCTTGTCGCGCGGCGAGAAGTAGCGCTCCTTGGCACGCGATCCCTCCTCGTCCGCGCGCGCGCCGACGATGACGCCGGTGAACGGCTCGGGGTCGACCTCGACCTCGTAGCGCCCCTCGGCGTTCATCACCATGCGCTCGAAGGTGCCGTCGAGCGTTCGCCTGAGCGCCTCCGTCTTGAGCGCCGCGCAGCACACCAGGCGCCCGCGCGTGTGGTTCATGCCCTCGGCCAGCGCGTCCTTGTGCTGGCCGACCACCATCTTGAGCTTCCACTCGTGCGCCAGGCGATCGCGATATTCGATCATCGCCGGGATCTTGTAGCTCGTGTCGATGTGCACCAGCGGGAACGGCACGTGGCCGAAGAAGGCCTTGCGTGCCAGGTGCAGCATCACCGTCGAGTCCTTGCCGATGCTCCAGAGCATACAGAGCTGCTTGAAGTGCCGGTACGCCTCTCGCAGGATGTAGATGCTCTGGCTCTCGAGCTCGCTCAGGCGATCGCCTCTCACCGCGCCTTCCATGGGATCCCTCCGGGCGCAGCGCGCGCCCACGCGCCGGATGCGGTAGCGCATCCACGGCGGCGATACAAGCCGTTCGAAATCGGATCGGGCCGGATCGGGCTCGGCTGTTCCGGCGAGCGATCGGGTTGGCTATAGTCGAACGCCATGGCCGAGTCCGACCCGCCCCCGCCGGTGATGCGCGGCGATCTCTTCGCCCTCCTCGATCCCGAGGCGGGCGACAAGGGCTCGACGCCGGGCCGCATCGCGTCCGCGGCCAAGAAGCTCTCCCAGCGCGTGATGAGCGGCGAGCGCGCACCCGGCCCGCCGGTGGTGATGCAGTGCCTCGACGAGCTGACCCAGCTCTCCGACGGCAAGGATCCGATGCGCGCCTTCTGGGCGCTCTCGTCGATCCGCCAGCGCCTGCTCGCGCTCGGCCGCGCGCGCAGCCGCACCTTCCCCGGCAAGCTCGTCGGCGAGCGCGTGCTGGTCCTGCCGCAGTCGCGCCTGGCTCAGATCGTGCGCGTGCTGCCGTCGGCCGAGGGCACGGTCTGGTACGTGGCCACGCGCGAGGCCTTCCCGAGCTACGCGCTCAAGGCCACCGACGCCCCGCTCCCCGAAGGCCGCCCCGAGCTCGACGACTCCGCGCTCGGCCCGCCGCGCATCGATCTCGCCGAGGTCACCTTCCGCCTCTTCCGCTTCGGTGAGAGCGGCTCGGACATCCGCCTGTGCATGCGCGTCGTGCAGGAGCCGGGCTCGTTCTGCGACGTGCTCGCCACCGGCGACGGCGACCGCGTGGCGCTCCTGTCGCGCGACGTGATCGGCGTCTTCGAGTCCGACGGCAAGCCGATCCTCTCCGGCCGCCTGCCGATCGACCCCGAGCCGGACAAGGGCGGCGAGATCACGGCGATGGCGCTGCAGGGCGACATCCTCGGCTTGAACCTGCGCGCCGCCCGCGACAAGCCCGTCGAGCTCGCGCTCATCGCCGTGTCCGAGCGCAAGGGCTTCCCGGTCGGCGTCGTCGGCGACGACGCGCAGCAGCTCCTGCTCGGGCCGCGCCAGGCCTACGTGCTCGACGGGGTGCAGCTCGTCAGGCTGCCGCTCTTCGGCGCCGACCCGAGCGAGGCGGTCAAGGTCCTGGCGGTGCGCCCGTGGTTCGCCGAATACGTCTGGAGCGCGCGCCACCTCCTCGCCTGGGACGGCAAGCGCGTGTGGCTCTCCAACGGCCACAAGATCGTCGTCATCGACGAGTCGCTCGATCTCGTGCGCGCCGAGATCGTCCTGCCCGAGCCGATCGTCGACCTGCACGTCACCGGCAACGACGTACGCCTCGTGCACTTCGAGCCGGGGATCGGGCGCGTCCGGATCGCGCACTGGGAGATCGGATGAGCGACATGACAGAGCGGGCGGAGCGCTTCGTCTCCGAGCTGCAGGACCAGATCTGTGAGGCGCTCGAGGCGGTCGAGGCCAGCGCCGGCTCGGCGGCGCGCTTCGTCGAGGATCGCTGGCGGCGCGACGGCGGCGGCGGCGGACGCACGCGCGTGCTCGAGGGCGGGCGCGTGCTCGAGAAAGCGGGCGTCAACGTCTCGGCGGTGTGGGGCGCTGTGCCCGACGCGATCAAGCCGCAGATGCCCGGCGACGGCGAGACCTTCTTCGCGACCGGCGTCTCGCTGGTGCTGCACCCGCACAACCCACACGCGCCCACCACGCACGCCAACTTCCGCTACCTCGCGCGCGGCCAGACCGGCTGGTTCGGCGGCGGCGCCGATCTGACGCCCTACGTGCTCTACGAGGACGACGCGCGCCACTTCCACGCCACCCTGGCCGAGGCCTGCCGCCACGGCCCGCCCGAGCCCGCCGGCGAGCCGACGCGCTATCAACGCTACAAGCGCTGGTGTGACGAGTACTTCCGCAACACCCACCGCGACGAGGGGCGCGGGGTCGGCGGGATCTTCTACGACCACGTGATGCCGCGGACCGGCGAGACGCTCGAGCAGCACTTCGCGTTCTGGGCGGCGACCGGCCGCGCGTTCCTGCCCGCCTACCTGCCGATCCTCGAGCGGCGCATGACGTCGCCCTTCGACGAGGCGCTACGCCGCTGGCAGCTCGTGCGCCGCGGGCGCTACGTCGAGTTCAACCTGCTCCACGATCGCGGCACGAAGTTCGGCCTCCAGACCAACGGGCGCGTCGAGTCGATCCTGATGTCGCTGCCGCCGCTGGTGCGCTGGGACTACGCGGTCGAGCCGGCGGCGGGCAGCCCCGAGGCGCGGCTCATCGAGGTCCTGAGGACGCCGCGCGACTGGCTCACGGGACCTGCAGACGAAAGGCCGGCGTAGGCGTCACCGTCTCGCCGCCCGAGGTGGCGACGACCGCCGCGGCGGCCCCGGCGCCTGCCACGCCGACGATCGTCCAGAACCACCAGGTCTCGTAGAAGGCCTCGCCGTCGCTCTCGACCCTGGGCACGGGCTCGAGCGCGATGTCGAGCTGGTAGAGCTCGCCCGCCTTGATCAGCACCTCGCGCACCTCGTCGACGTAGCCCTCGCGCGAGACGGTGATGACCTTCTTGCCGGCCGGGATGTCCTCGTCGAACGGGGTCACGCCGACGACCTTGCCGTCGACCTTGATCGTCGCGCCCGGCTCGGCGGTGGTGATCTGCACCATGCCCGCGAAGGGCAGCAGATCGATGATCAGCTCGACCGACTCGCCCGGCTCGACGACGAATTCCTCCTCGTGGGTGGCGAAGCCGCGCTTGGTGAGCTTGATCGTGTGGGTCCCCGGCAGCAGCACGAGCGAGTCCTCGAGCGGCACCTTGCCGATCTCCTTGCCGTCGATCTCGATCATCGCGCCGTGGGTCACCGAGATCAGCATCAGCTCGCCCGGAGCCTCGATCGTCGGCTTCTTGGGGCGCGCGGCCAGCGCGGGCCCGGCGCCGAGCGCGAGGACCGCGAGGCTCACCAGGACGGCGGCGAGATGATTGAGCGACGACATGACGGCCCCCTTCCGGCGCGAGTGCGCTGCACGACACGGAGTATCACCAAGCGCGCGCTTCGAGGCAAGGTCCCCACGCCGGGCCGGGAATCCTGACATTGACGATGGGTTTGTCTTGGGTCATCCCGGATCGTCGAACCGGGTGCTCCCGACAACGAGCTGCGAGGTACCGCGATGCAACTGTGGCAAGCCCTCCTGGTGACCACCTCGACCCTGAGCGCGGCGGTGGCGTTCGCACAAGAGACCGGCACGCCGCCCGCCGACCCGAGCCAGGGCCTGCAGGTGATCGTCGGGCCGGGCGGCACCGGGCTCGAGCCGATGGCGATCCCCGACGTGCGCTGCATGGACGGCGCGCCGGCGGCGCTCTGCCGCACGGTCGCCGACATGATGCGGCGCGACATGACGCTGAGCTTCATGTTCCAGGTGCTGCCGCCGCGCAGCTACCTCGTCGACCCGATGGTCGAGCCGGTCGACGTGCCGCAATGGAGCGACTGGAACAACATCGGCACGCGCTGGCTCATCAAGGCGGAGGTACGCGGCAAGGGCCCGTTCGACGTCGACTTCCGCCTCTTCAACGTCACCGACAAGTCCAACGTGCACGTCAAGGAGCAGACCTTCAAGGGCGAGAACGAGGGCGGCGTCAGGAAGGCGGTGCACCGCTTCGCCAACGGCGTGCTCGAGGCGCGCACCGGCGTCGCCGGCGTCTTCGACACGCGCATCGCCTACTCGGCCAAGGTCGGCCCGGGCGTGAAGTCGATCGGCGTCGTGTCGATGGACGGCCTCGACAAGTCGGTCATCGTCGGCAACGGCAACATCAACACGCTGCCGGCCTGGGGCTTCGGCGGCGTGCTCTACACCTCGTTCCAGGATGGCAAGCCCGAGCTCTTCTTCGGCCGGAAGAAGCTCACGCGCGACGAGGGGCACTACCGCAAGGTCGCGGTGAGCCCGGACGGATCGAAGATGGTCGCGTCGATCTCCTATGGCGGGCAGTCGGACCTCTTCCTGCTCTCGCAGGACGGCTCGGTGCAGAAGAACCTGACCAACACCTCGGCCGACGAGGTCTCGCCGACGATCTCGCCCGACGGCAGCAAGGTCGCCTTCGTGTCCAACCAGGCGGGCAGCCCCCAGATCTACGTGATGGGCCTCGGCGGCGGCGGCATGGCGCGCCTCACCCACGCCGGCAGCTACAACTACTCGCCCGACTGGGGGCGCAACGGGCTCATCGTCTTCGCCGCGATGGAAAAGGGCGTGAGCGACATCTTCAGCGTGACCGAGGGCGGCGAGATCCGCCGCCTCACCCAGGACCAGGGCTTCAACAAGGACCCGACCTGGAGCGGCGACGGGCGCTACATCGCGTTCGTGTCGACCCGCCCCGAGGGCTCGGGGATCTACATCATGAGCGCCGACGGCCGTTACCAGATGCTGGTCGCCAAGGGCGGCGGCTACGGCAACACCGCGTGGGAGCGCTGATCCCCGAGGCGGCGACGATCCTCCTCGCGCTCGCGGCGCTCGGGGTGATCGGCGCGGCGTGTCGCGACGAGGCGCCAGCCGAGATCGATCGCGAGGCGCTGGCGCGTCAGGCGCTCGATGACGGGCAGCCCAAGCGCGCGCTGTCCGAGATCGGCGACGCGCGTGAGGGGGCGGCGCTGGTGCTGAGGCTGCAGGCGCTCATCGCGCTCGACGAGTGGGGCACCTTCGAGCGGTTGGTCGCCACCGTGCCCGCCGGTCAGGCCAAGGACGCGCTGATGTGCCTGCTCGCCTCGGCGCGGCGCGACGTGTTCGCGCACAGGGTGTGCGGGGCCTCCTTCGACGGCGCGGTGATCGGGCGCACGCTCCACGATCATGCGCGGCGCGCGCTGGCGTTCGCGCTCGAGACCGAGAAGCGGCGCGACGAGGCCGAGGTCGTCTTGCGGGAGCTCGCGCGCGAGAGCCCGACCGGCGCCAATCACAAGGCGGTCGTCGCCTTCCTCGAGCGGCAGGGTTTCGTGCGCGAGGCGGTCGCCTACCTGGAGGGCTGGCTCGCCGCGAGCCCGAGCGACAAGACGATCGAGTTCAAGCTCGTGCAGGTGCTCGAGCGCAAGGTGCGCGGTGATCTGCTCGACAAGCGCGCAGCGGAGGCCGAGGCTGCGGCGCGGCGGATCCTGGCGCTGGCGCCGGCGCGCGCCCAGGTGCGCTACTTCCTCGCCGACGCGCTCGAGCTGAAGGGCGACAAGACCGCCGCCGAGGCCGAGCGCGCGCTGGCGAAGGCGGCCGGCGCGGCGCCGCCGGTGCCGGTCGACGTGATGCCGGGCATGCTGCCCGACGGCCCCGGCCACCCGGGGCACGACGGACACGATCACCCTTGAGCACCAGGCGACCTCTCAGGAACCCAGGAAGGAGGAACCCATGAGGGCGGGACGCTCCTGTGTTCCTCGACTCCTGCCTTCCTGAGATGAGCTGAGCGGGATGTACGACTGCCTCAGCGGCAGACGCCGTCTTCGCCGCATGTGCCGCTCTGACACCAGCCGTGCTCGACGCAGGAGCCGCCGGGCGGCAACGGCGCCGTGCAGTAGCCGGGCACGTAGGCGCCGGTCCAGCTGCAGAAGCTCGGCGCGCAGCAGCGGCGCTCGTCCCAGCTGCAGTCCTGTCCGACCTCGAGGCAGGCTCCGGCCGCGCAGAGGCCGTTGACGCAGAAGCCGCTCTCGCACCAGTGATCGGCCCGGCAGGGCGTCCCGAGCGGGCGCGGCGCGACGCACCAGGACTCGAGCACGTAGGGCCCCTGATAGTCGCAGATCCCGGAGCAGCAGCCCTCGTCGTCGGTGCAGGCACCGCCGATCTCGGCGCAGGACGGGGCCGCGGTGTCGGGAGGCGAGGTGGTCTCGGGCGAGGACGCGGTGTCGGGCGGCGAGGTCGTATCAGGCGGCGAGGTCGTATCGGGCGGCGGGGGCGTATCGGGTGAGGACGCGGTGTCGGGCGCGGGCGTCGTGTCGGGAGGCGGCGTGCTGTCGGGCGACGACGCGGTGTCGGTGGGTGTCCGGGTCGCGGTGGAGTCGTCGGCCTGCTGGCCGACGTGGGTGTCGAGACAGGACGCCGCGCATAGCGCGAGCGCGGTCGAGACGAGCAAGGACGAGTGGGACATGCGGGGCTCCTGAGCGGGCGATGGAGGATCAGAAGAGGGTGTAGACGAAGGGCGCGGCGTACTGGACGACCTGCACGACGACGAGCACGACGGCGACGACGAGCAGCACGATGACGAGCGGGGTCAGCCACCAGCGGCCGGTCGCGACCAGCGCGGCGAGGAGCTGGCCGATGGTCGAGAGGCGGGAGGCCCTGCGGCGCCGCGCGCGAGCGGGCAGGGACGGCGAAGCGTGGATCATGCGGCATGCTCCTTGGGGATCGGCGCCGTCGGGTCGGCGCGCTTTTCGACGAGGCAGTGACCGAGCACGATGAAGTCGAGCTCGGAGCGGCAGAAGACCGCGTAGGCCTCGGCCGGGGTGGTGGCGAGCGGCTCGCCCTTGAGGTTGAGCGAGGTGTTGAGGAGGCAGCCGACGCCGCTCTGCTCGCGGAAGAGCTCGAGCAGGCGATGGAAGCGCGCGCCCTCCGGGCCGTGGCCGGTCGGGCGCACGACCTGCACGCGCGCGCTGCGATCGACGTGGGTGGTGGCGGGCAGGCGCGCCGAGCCCTCGGCGGTGACCGGCGCGACCGCGAGCATGCAGGGCGTGAGGAAGGTGTCGCGGCCCTCGGGCGCGAGCGAGAACCAGCGGTGCGCTTCGTCGGCGAGCACGGCCGGCGCGAAGGGGCGGAACGGCTCGCGGTACTTGACCTTGGTGTTGACGAAGTCGCTCATGTGGGGGTGGCGCGGATCGGCGAGGATCGAGCGTGCGCCGAGCGCGCGCGGGCCCCACTCGGCGCGCCCCTGGAACAACGCCCCGACCTCGCCGCGCGCGAGGCGGGCGGCGACCTCGCGGTCGAGGGTGAGCGTGTCGGGCACGACGCGGTGGGGCACGCGGGCGTCGGCGAGGAAGCGCGCGATCCCCTCGTCGGAGAAGCCCGGGCCGAGAAACGGCGAGGTCGCCGCGGCGCGGGGCGCGCCGAGGTGCACGTGGCTCGCGTAGAGCGCGGCGCCGACCGCGCCGCCGGCGTCGCCCGCCGCGGGGTGCACGTAGAGGGCGGCGACGTCGAGCTCGCGCGCGAGGCGTCCGTTGGCGACCGAGTTCAGGGCGACGCCGCCGGCCATGCAGAGCGCGTCGGCGCCGGTCAGCGCGAGGGCCTTGCGGGCCATCGCCAGGATCGCGTCCTCGGTGAAGCGCTGCAGGCTCGCGGCGATGTCGGCGTAGCGACGGCCGGACGCGCTGGTCGGATCGAGCGGCGCGTGCGGAGGGCGCGCCGGCCCGAGCAGACGCTCGAGACGCGCCGAGAAGCTCTTCGTCGCGCTCTTGTGGAAGGCGAAGTAGCGGAGGTCGAGGCGCAGCACGCCGTCCTCCGTGACCTGGGCGATCTCTCCGATCTCACGCATGAAACGCGGCTCGCCCCAGGCAGCCAGGCCCATCACCTTGTACTCGCCCTCGTTGACCTCGAAGCCGAGGTAGGCGGTGAGCGCGGAGTAGAGGAGGCCGAGCGAGTGCGGGTAGCGCTGCTCGGCGATCGGGGTGAGCCGCGGGCCCTGTTCGGTCGTCTCGCCATGGAAGATCGCCGAGTTCGTCCACTCGCCGACACCGTCGAGGGTGAGCACGGCCGCGCGCGGAAACGGTGAGGGGAAGAACGCGCTGGCCGCGTGCGCGAGGTGGTGGGTAGTGAAGAGCACGCGCTCCGGATCGACGTCGCAGGCGTCGGCGAGCGCGCGCTCGACCCAGAGCTTGTCGCCGAGCCAGCTCGAGAGCGCGCGCGAAAAGCGCGAGAGCGCGGCCGGGAAGACCGCGAGCTGCTCGACCAGGAGCCGCTCGAAGCGCGACAGCGGCTTTTCGTAGAAGACGACGGCGTCGAGATCGGCCGCGGTGAGGCCGGCATGTTGGAGGCAGAAGCGCATCGCCTCTCGCGGCAGGGACGGGTCGTGCTTGTCGCGGCTCAGGCGCTCCTCCTCGCAGGCGGCGACGATCTCGCCGTCGATGGCGAGCGCGGCGGCGGCGTCGTGGAAGTGCGCGGAGACGCCGAGCACGCGCGCGGGGCGGGGCGGTGTGGTCGGGTGCGGGCTCATGCCTGCCTCCTGAGAGCCGCGTGGTCGGTGGGCGCGGGCGCCGAGCGCTGCCAGCCCGGCGACGGCATGCCACGCCGGCCGAGGCGCAGCGCCAGCGCGAAGACCGGCAACACACCGACGAAGACGAGCGCCATCAAGAGCGTCGTGAAGCGATCGCCCAGGCGCACGCCGGCGCGCTTCCAGGCGGCCCAGGCGAGCGAGCGTCGCTCGCGGGAGAGCGCGCGACCCGCGCGGCGGGCGCGGTCGGGATCGGGGAAGAGGTGCTGAAGCAGGTGGCGCGAGTAGGCGACGTGGAAACGCTCCTCGCGCGCGAGGTCCTCGAAGAGTCGCGCCAGCTCGGCGGCGCGTGGATCGCGGGCGGCGCGGCGCGAGAAGTGCGCGGCGAGGGCGCGGAACTGGCGCTCGGCGCGCGCCTCGGACAGGTGCACGAAGGCGAGGAAGCGCTCGGGGCCGAGGCGGCGGTAGAGGTCCTGCGGCAGGGCGTGGCGGCGCTCGTGGGGGCGCGGGCTGGCCTCGGGGCAGAGCGCGTGCGCGGCGTCGCGGAAGCGGCGGGCGTGGCGCGCCTCGTCGAGCGCATGCCGGAGGAAGAGGCGGCGGTGGGCCGGCTCGGTGGCGAGCTCGGCGGCGCGGAACATGTCGTGCGCGCTGCCGAGCTCGGTGAGCGAGAAGCCGAGGAGCTTCTGCGCGATGCGGCGATCGTTGCGCCAGACCAGCGGCGCACAGAGGCGCACGATGGGGGCGATGGCGTCGGTCTGGGCGATCATCGTCGGGACTCCGCGGTGGGGGTGCGGGCGGGCGGCAGGCGCGCGACGAGCTCGGCGGCGACGACGGCGTGACCGCGCGGGCTCAGGTGATCGTCGTCGGGCAGTAAGGCGCCGGGCGATGCGGCCGCGAGCGCCGGCAGCAGATCGACGAGACCGGGCAGGTCGGCGGCGAGCGCAGACTGCAGCGCGCGGGTCGCGCTCGTGTCCTCTGGGGGCAGGCGGTACTTGGCCCACTCGCCGGGGTGCACCTGGATGTCGATCGGCACGAGCACGGGGATGAAGGCGGCGCCGTGCGCGGCGGCCAGCGCACGCGCAGCGGTGACGTGGCGCGTGAGCAGGGAGCGAAACGGCGGATCGGGCGCGAGGTGGCGCGGCAGGTCGGCGAGCTGGCTCCGGGCGTGGGCGGGCGGGAGCGCGCGCGCAGGCGGCGGGTCGAAGAGCAGGCGCAGCGCCAGCACGAGGTGCGAGCGGCCGAGGAGGAAACGGCGCAGCGGGAAGTCGCTGAAGGCGTCGGCCGCCGGGCCGAGCGGCACGCGTGCCCAGCCGTCGCGGGCGGTGGTGCGGCGCGTGTTGGGCAGCGGCGCCTCGCGGTGATCGTTGGCGGCGTTGAGCACGTAGACGACGTGGGAAGGGCGAAGGCGCGGCAGGAGCTCGCCGAGCGCACGCGTGTACTCGAGCGGCCCCCAGGTCGGCACGCCGGCGGCGATGACCTCGAGGCCGGTGGCGTCGAGCAGCGCGGAGAAGGTGCTCTCCTCGGGCACGCCCCAACCCATGACCTGGGAGTCGCCGACGACCAGCACGCGGCCGGGCACGGGGGCGGCGCCGGGTGGGGGCGCGGGCCATTGCGGGCCGCGGAAGCCGTGCGCGTTGGTGCGGATCGCGGTGACGTTGCCGGCCGGGCTCACGACGCGCGTGTGTGCGTCGGGCGTGAGCACGACGCCGTAGCGCGGGTCGGGCTCATAGAGGTTGAGCGTCGGGTAGGCGCCGCCCATGGCGCAGGTCGCGAGGAGCTCACCGAGCCCGAGCGCGACGAAGAGGCCGAGCGCGCCGGCGAGCAGGCGGGCGGGGATCGTGGGACCATGGGCGGGAGCTCGGGTCATCGCCAGCCTTGCTCATCAAGGCGCGTGCCACGATGCTACATGCTGAATTCATTACGGACATCAACCGGGATACGTAAAGTCAAATTGCATCAGGTGCAGCCCGCCTTACGCCGCGACCGTTGGCCGGACGCGAAGCGAGTTCTGCCGCACTCTGTTAGGCTCGCCGCGATGAGCCTCGCCAAGCCCAAGCTCTTCCGCGACCCCGTGCACGACACCATCGCGCTGCCGCAGGACAGCGCCGGCGATCGCCTGCTCGTCACCCTGCTCGACATGCCCGAGGTGCAGCGCCTGCGCCGGATCCGTCAGCTCGGCCTCACCTCGATGGTCTACCCGGGCGCCGAGCACTCGCGCTTCCAGCACTCGCTCGGCGTCGTCTGGACCGCCCACGGCATGCTCGAGCGCCTGGCCAGACGCACGAAGGTCACCGAGGAGACGCGCCGCCTCGTGCTCGTCGGCGCGCTCTTGCACGACGTCGGCCACGGCCCGATGTCACACGCGCTCGAGGCGGTCACCGGCGTGCGCCACGAGCGCTGGACCGAGGCGCTCCTCGGCGGGCCCCCACCCTACCCCGAGCGCCCCGGCGCCGGTCCCCTGGCCGAGCTCCTGCGGGGCTTCGATCCCGCGCTCGCGGACGGCGTCGTCGCGCTCTACGGCAAGGACCGGCTGCCACCCGGTGTGGCCCCGTTCTCGCGCGACATCGTCTCGAGCCAGCTCGACGCCGACCGTCTCGACTACATCCTGCGCGACGGTCACGCGACCGGCGTGCGCATCGGCAGCTACGACCTCGCGCGCATCCTGGCGCTGCTCGAGCTCGCCGACGGTCACCTCGCCATCCACGTCGGCGCGCAGGAGGCGGTCGAGGGCTATCTGCTCGCGCGCTTCCACATGTACAAGCAGGTCTACCTGCACAAGACCGCACGCGCCGCCGAGCGCATGCTCGAGGCGATGCTCGAGCGCGCCGGCGCCCTCTTCCGCGCCTCGACCCCGCCGAGCTACTGGCCGCACGGGCCGTTCGGGCGCCTCGTCGCAGGGCAGCCGCTCTCACCGCTGGAGTTTTCGACCCTCGACGACACCGACGTGCTCTTCGCGATCAAGGCGTGGGCGAGCGAGGACGATCCCGGGCTCGCCGCCCTGGCGCGCGGCCTCCTCTATCGCGAGCTCTACAAGCCCTTGCCGCTGCCGCCCGACCCGGCGCGCGCCGACGAGCTGATCCACGCCGCGCGCTCGGTGGCGCGCGTCAAGGGCTTCGACCCCGAGGTCGCCGTCCTGGTCGACAGCTCGGGCGACTCGCTCTATCGGCCGTTCACGGGCGCGCGCGGCGCCGGCACCGACGAGGGGTCGATCCGGCTCGTCGACTCGAGCGGGCGCGTCGCCTTCATCGAGGACCGCTCCGAGGTCGTGAAGATGCTCGCCCACCTGCACGTGCGCCAGCACCTCGTCTGCGTTCACCCCGCGCTCCGCGAGCCCGTCGCCAGGAGCCTGCGCCTGGCGCTCGAACCGTGACGTATCGCTCGCGACCCTGCGCCCTCCGCCGACCTCTTCGGGCTCGACAGAGCCCTCGGGCCGTCTCCGGAGCTCCGGGTCGCGAGCTGCCG
>WYBB01000245.1 GCA_011526585.1 Deltaproteobacteria bacterium | reverse complement strand
GTCCGCCTCAAGGCCGCCTACAGCCACGTCTTCCAGGAGGACCGCGAGGTCTCCGAGCGCTTCGGCAAGGTCTACCAGCAGCGCCCGCTCGACCCCTGCCCCGACACGTGCGACGGCGGCGCCGGCTGGTCGGGCGTACCCGCCAACGCCGGCCTCTTCGAGTCGGGCTACGACCTCTTCGCGCTCGGCCTCGAGCTCGGCCTGTGAGCTAGCGTGAGCTGGCCGCGCCGATCGCGCGGTGCTAGATTTCCCGCGTGGGCATCGATCCCCAGACCGCCCGCGCGACCATCGCGCGCGCGCTCGCCGAGCGCCTCTCCCAGGTCCACGGCGAGACACTGATCTCGGTCGTGCTCTTCGGCTCGGTCGCTCGCGGCACTGCCCACGGCACCTCGGACATCGACCTCCTGCTGGTGTTCCGCGCCCTGCCGCACGGTCATGAGGCGCGCTTCCGCGTGTTCTGGGATGCGCTCGGACCGATCGAGCTCGAGCGGCGGCGCCTCGCGTCGCTCGGCGTGCACTTCGACTGGAGCCCGATCCTCATGACCGCCGAGGAGGCCACCCACCTGAACCGCCTCTATCTCGACATGGTCGACGAGGCCGTGCTGCTCGTGGATCGAGACGGCTTCTTCGCCGGCGTGCTCGAGCGCATGCGCGCGCGGCTCGCCGAGATCGGCGCGACCCGCCATGACCTGCCCGACGGCAGCCACTACTGGGACCTCAACCCGCGCCGGCTCCCTCCGTGGGAGGTCGTATTGTGAGCGCGGACCTCATGGCGAAGGGCTACCTCACCCTGGCACGGGTGCGCATCAAGGCTTTTCATGTCTACATCGGCGACGAGAGCTGGGCGACCGTGGTTCGCGAGGCCCACGAGGCGGTCGAGCTGCTCCTCAAGGCAGCGATCCGCTGGATCGGCGGCGAGCCCTCGCGCACCCACGAGCCCAGCGCGGTCCTGCAGGCGAACGAGGCCGCCTTCCCCGAGTGGTTCCGGCCCCACCTGCCCGACCTCGTGTTCATCTCGGCCCAGCTGGCCGGCAGCCGCGGCGCGGCCTTCTACGGCGACGAGCGCCGTGGGATCCCGCCGGATCGCCTCTTCGATCGCGACGACGCCGAGCGCGCCGAGGAGCAGGCGAGGTTCGTGCTCGGGCTCTGCGAGCGTCTCATGAGCGACGCCGAGCCGCCTGCTCCTTGAGCACGTGCGGACGCACCTACCGTGGTACCCACGTAGTGAACGACGTTGGCAACGCCTGGCGCTTCGCCGCCGCCGTCTCGGAGCGAACGTCGGCGCCGAAGCACTACTCGCCCTGCAGCGTCTCGAGCGCGAGATCCCCGAACGAGGGCAGCGCGAAGCTCTGCGCGGGTGCGTCCCCGCCGGCCAGCGCCTGCTCGACCTGCGCCGCGATCTCCTTGAACTTCGCCAGGCCGTAGCTCACCGAGAAGAGCCCGGTGTACGAGCCGGACTTCATCACGAGCTGGCTCAGGAGGATCTTCCGACTCTTGCTCTCGACGCGGCCTGCGATGAATCCCATGAGGTACTCCGGTGATGAAGACGAAGTGCTCATTAGCCGGCAGGGACGGCACGCCGCAAGAATTTTAGCGACCAACCGGTCACTAATGCATAATCATTATGGATTCCAAGCAGCTCAGGGCGATCGCCCGGATTGCGCGGCGCGCAGGCGGCGGCTCACCCACCAGCCAAACGCGGCCGCGGTGAAGAACATGATCAGGCTGTAGACCGCGGGTGGGATCGACATCGTCGCGTTGTTCAGGATCTGCGGCGAGAGCGCGATGGCGATCGCCAGCGTCCCGTTGTGGATCCCGATCTCCATGCCGATCGCGATCGCCTGCGGCTCGGGCAGCTTGACCAGGCGCGGCACCCCGTAGCCGACCGCCATGCTGACGACGTTGAAGCTCAGCGCCGCGAGCCCGACCATCGCGAAGTACGTCGCCAGCTCGTCGATCTGGTTGACCACCGCCGCGAAGACGACCAGTGCGAGGAAGACCGCCGACAGGATCCGGACGGGTCGCGCCATGCGCCCGGCGAAGCTCGGCCGCTTCGCGCGCACCAGCATGCCGATCCCGACCGGGATCAGCACGATGGCGAAGACCTGGATCACCTTGTCGAACTGCAGCGGGATCGCCTTGTCCTCGCCGAGGAAGTGCAGGAGCGAGAAGTTGACGATGAACGGCAGGGTGAAGAGCGCGAGCACGCTGTTGACCGCGGTCAGCGTGATGTTGAGCGCGACGTCGCCGTGGGCGAGGTGGCTGAAGAGGTTCGCCGTCGCGCCGCCCGGCGACGCCGCGAGCAGCATGAGGCCGACGGCCAGCTCGCCCGGGAGCTGGAAGAGGTGCGCGATCCCCAGGCAGGCCGCCGGCAGGATCAACATCTGACAGCCGAGCCCGATCACCACCGCCTTGGGCACGCGCGCGACGCGCTTGAAGTCGTCCAGGGTCAGGCTCAGGCCGAGCCCGAGCATGATCACGCCGAGCGCGACCGGCAGGAAGACCTTGGCGACGATCCCGTGCTCCATGTGCGCCTCGCTCCAAGACAGGAACGCGACTCGCTGCGTCCCCGGTGAGTGATCCGATCAGGCCTCGCCGACCGGCGTCGTCCACCCGATCGCGAGCTGCAGGATCTGGCGGAACCCGTCGGCGGCGTCCTTGGCGCCGAGCTGCTCGGCGATCTCCAGCGCGCGGCGCGCCTCGATCTCGGCGTCCTTGCGGTGCGACGAGAGCAGGTGCGCCTGCGCGAGCATGCCGCGCAGGGACGCCTCCGACGCGAGCGCGCCGAGCGCCTGCGCCTCCTGCGCCACCGGCTGGAGGAGGCTCACGGCCTGCTCGAAGTCGCCGGCCTCCATCGCCTGACCGGCCAGCTTCTGCACCTCGTCGGCGCGGCGCGCCACGTCGGCCTCGTGCCGGTACCGATCGGCGCCGTCCTCGGTATCGATCGACTCGAGCACCGCGCCGAAGTGCGCCGCCGCATCCTCGTCGGCGATCTCCCTGGCGATCTCCTGCGCGCGCTCGAGGTGGGTCTTCGCCTCGGCCACCGCGCCGCGCATGAGCAACGTCTCGGCGAGCATGCCGCGCGCCGAGGCCTCGAGATCGACGCGCAGGTGCGCCAGCGCGGCGATGAGCACGGTGTTGAGCTCGCTCTCGGCGGTGGCGACGTCGCCGACGTCGCGCGCCTGGCTCGCCCGCTCGAAGGCCTGGTCGACCGCGTCGTCACTCATCCCGATCACGTCGAGCTGGCGCAGGAGCCCCTCGTAGTGGCTGCGACTCTCGCTGTCGCCGAGATCCGAAGCCAGCCAGATCGCCTTTTCGGCCTCCTCGCGCGCCTCGACGATACGCCCGAGCGCGGCCAGCGCCGTCGCGAGGATCCCGCGGGCCAACATCTCGGGCGTCTCGGGCAGCTTGTCTTCGCGCGTGAGCAGCGCGCGCAGCGTCGCCACGGCCGTCACCGCGTCGTGGTTGGCCAGCGCCTGCATCGCCGCCTGGAGCTCGCTATCGATCGATGGTTCCACACCGCTCCCGAGCGTTGTAATGTCGCGCCCGCCGGAGGAGCGCCCGTGGACTGGACCCAGACCAAGAACGTCGCAGAAGCGAACCTCGATGCCATCGTGGGCAAGGTCTCCGACCCGAAGGCCGCGCTGACAGCGCTGGAGAAGAGGATAACCGGGGAGGTCGCCAAGGTCGAGGCCCACCTCGTCGCCCTCGACGGGCGCGTGATGGCGCTGCCCGATCTGCTCGACGAGGCGGACAAGACCGTGCTCAAGGTCGAGGCGATCATCACCAAGGCCAAGGCCGATGGCCGCGCCGATCTCGCCGCCGCCGCCGGCGCGCGCCGGGACAAGCACCTCGCCGAGCGCGCCGCCCTCGAGGCCGAGCTCAACGGCATCGAAGACAAGCAGGCCGAGGCCGACACCTGGCTCACCCGCCTCCAGGACAAGCTCCTCGAGGTCCAGCTCCGCCGCGACGCCCTCCCCTCCACGCCCGCTCCCGCTCCCGCGCCCGCGCCCGCCGCGCCTGCCGCGTCCGCCGCCAAGCCCGCCGTCGCGCCCAAGCCCGCCGCGCCCGCCAAGAAGGGCGACGCGCTCGACGACGAGTTCGCGGCGCTGCTCGGCGAGCTCGACGTCGATCTCTCCAAGGTCGAGCTCCCGAAGAAGAAGAAGCCGCTCCCCGTCCTGCCCGACAGCGACGACGCGATCCCCGACCTCGTCACCGTCGCCGACGACGAGCTGCCCGAAGGCGAAGAGCTGCCCCCACTCGAAAAGCCGAAGGGCAAGGCCGCAGCGCCCGCCGCCAAGGCCGCCGCGCCTGCCGCCAAGGCCGCGACGCCCGCCCCCAAGGCCGCAGCGCCCGCCGCCAAGGCCGCCGCGCCGACCGTCGCCAAGGCCGCCACCCCGGCGGCCTCCGAGGCGCCGAAGAAGAAGTCCAAGGCCTGGCTCTGGATCACGACCGGCGTGGTCGTGGTCGGCGGCGGCGGGGCCGCGCTCGCGCATTTCGTCTTCCACCTCTTCTGATCCGCGCTCGCGCGTGCACATCAAGCTACCGACCCGAGGTAGCCCGCGATGCGGGGGGGCGCCGTCGCTCCAACCGGGCCGTGTGGCCGGCGAGCAGGCTGAGCTTGCGCACCACGACGGCCGCGTTCGTCATCGCGCCTCCGGCGCGCCACGCGCCGAGGCCTCGCCCGAACGCGCGAGACGCTCGCGAAAGCGTCGTGCGGCCGCCTCGAAGGAGGGCCCGGCCGGTCAGCGCGCCGGCTGATCCGCCTGCGCCGCCTCGAGCTCCGCCTGCGCGCGCGCCGCCTCCTGGGCCGCCTTCTTCGCGCGCTGCCGCGCCGCCGCGATCCGCGCCTTCGAGTTCATCATCATCTCCGAGAGCTGGCGCTTGCCGTAGTCCTCCCAGATCCGCCCGTCGGTCCGGCAGTCGAACTTGCGACACGACAGCGGCCGGTCGTGCCAGATCGTGCACTTCAAGCTCTCGGCGTCGAAGTAGACGCAGGTGCCGCGCTCGTCGACCAACAACCGATAAGGCAGCGCGACGTCCCAGTGGTACTTGTTCGACGCCGCCTCCTCGCTCGTCAGGAAGACGTTGAACGAGGTGCAGCACGCCGCGTGGCAGTCGGCGTGGTGCGCGCTGCAGTCGAGATCGGTCGGCTCGGGGGTGTCCGCCGGCAGGCTCGCCGAGCGCGGCCCGGTGATCTGCTTGGCGCGCACCTCCTCGACCGCGCGCGCCATGTTCGGGAAGACCGCGTCGAGCTCTTCCTTGTTGACGTAGCCCTTGGTCATCAAGACCTGCAGCAGGCACTGCACGATGACCGCCTGCTCGAACTCGACCTGGTGGTGGCGCACCATGTCGGCGTGAAAGCTCGACATGCCGGCGAGGATCCGGGGCAGGAAGCCCTCGAAGTGGAGCTGCGAGTTCTCGTTGTGCGCCGGGTAGGGCACGGTCAGCTTCGGGAAACCCGGCGCGTCGAACCCGTCGGCGGCGGGCGGCGTGATCGCCGGCTCGTCCTTGTTCATGCGAGCAGCCCCTCGACGATGGGCTTGACCTGGTCACCCGGGAAGCGGCCCTTCACCTGGCCCATCAGCTTGCCCATCACCTTGCCCATGTCCTTCTTCGAGGTCGCCCCGACCTCGGCGATCACCGCCCGGGCGAGCGCCCTGACCTCGTCGGCGTCGAGCTGCTTGGGCAGGTAGCCGAGGATCACCTCGAGCTGCGCCTTCTCGTTGGCGGCGAGCTCGGGGCGGTTGCCGCCCTCGAAGGCGACGATCGACTCCTCGCGCTGCTTGCGCGCGCGCGAGAGCACCGCGAGCTCGTCGGCCTCCTCGAGGCCGCCGTCCTTGCCTTCGCCGCGCCTGGCGATCTCCATGTTCTTGAGCTCGGTGATCAGCGCGCGCAGCGTGTCGAGGCGCACCTGATCGCGCGCCCTCATCGCCGCCTTGAGGTCTTCTGTGAGCTTGTCCTTCAGAGCCATCGCCGTGTCCTCTCTTGCCTTTCACTCGGGCGGCCAGCCGTCACACCAGCGACATACCAGACCGGTGGTCGGGTTGTCGCTCGCCGCGCACGCGTCGCATACCGAGTCCTGCATGCAGCCGTCGCTGTCGCAGATCACGCTCGGCGGCGTCGCGGCCCCGTTGACGAGCTCGTCGAGCCAGGTGACGTAGTCCATCGGCGCGTCGCGCGGGCCGCTCTCGCGCTCGTAGAAGATGCGGTAGGGGTGGATGCAGTGCACCTGCCCCGGCGCCAGGTAGTGGCGGAAGTTGTCCGCGCCCGACGCGATCGTCGACACCGTCGCCCGCATGCGCTCGGACCAGTCCGAGCCGCCGCCCATCGCGGTGTAATAGAAGGTCTGGTCCTTGTCGAAGGCGGTGTTGTACTGGGCGATGCGCATCTTCGGGTAGGCCCGGGCGGTGGCGAGGTAGAGGTCCTCGATGCTCAGGTCGCTGAGGTCGGCGGCGGCGAGCTCCGGCAGGTGCTCCTGCAGCGTCGGCAGCGCGTTCCAGTTCGGGAAGCTGTCGGCGAAGAAGGTGTCGGTGATGATGCCCGCGCCCGAGTCGGCGAGCACCGTCACCTCGGCGTCGGGCCAGCGCTCGGCGACCCACGACGCGTAGCCGATCGCGCCGTAGGCGCCGGCCGAGCAGCCGGTCACCAGGATCTGGTCGGGCGCCGGGTAGCGATCGGCGACCCAGTCGAAGACCGCCCTGACGTTCTGCCGGCCGCGATGCTGGATCGTGTTGTCCGCGGTGTACTGGTGGGTCGCATCACCCCAGTGCACGTCGCCGGTGCAGTAGGGGATGTGCACGAGCGACCAGCCCATCAGCGGGTTGGCCGCGTCGTCGAGCCGATAGATCCCGCCGAGGTCGGGGTGGTCGCGCACCGCCTCGACGTCGGCGGTGCTCGCCGCCTCCTCGGCGAAGATCGCGCCCGCGACCGAGCAGGTGAGCTCGTTCCAGCAGGCGCCGCCGCCCTCGAAGTCGAGCACCAG
>WYBB01000244.1 GCA_011526585.1 Deltaproteobacteria bacterium | reverse complement strand
TCTCGCGCACTGCGCGCGCGTGAGGTGGAGCCGCTGAGCGGGCGTGCGCCGCGAGCTCCGGGTTCGAAGTGAGAGAGAAGATCGAAGGCAACACAGACACAGCAAGGGGAACTCCCATGGTCGTTCGCAAACAGCTCGGAGATTTCAGCAGCATCGTGTGCTTCAAGGCGCTGGTCGTCGGCGTCGAGGACACGCTCGGGGTGCAGGCCGCGGGCGTGGCGCTCAAGGCGGCGGGGCGCAAGCGCGGCACGCAGCTCGCCGAGTCGCTCGGCTTCGGCAAGGGCGGGGTCTCGGTGGCCGAGGCCGCAGTGGCGATGAAGAGTGCGCTCGGCACCGACGGCACCCGCCTGTGCGGCGTGGACAAGATCGAGCAGGTCGCGGACGGCTACCGGGTCTACCTGAGCGACACGGTCTGCTCGGCCGGTGAGCCGCAGGGCTCGACGCGCGAGCTGTCGTTCACGCTCGGCGCGGTGCACGGGGCGATGGAGGTCGTGCTCGGCAAGAGGCTGCGCGCCAGGCAGGTGGGCTCGGTGCTGCGCGGTCAGGACCACGACATCATCGAGCTCACGGCCGTGTGACCGGATCGTAGAGCCCTCGGCGGCTTGACCTCGCGACCCCAGGCTGTCATCCGATCCGCGGATCGGCATGGAGGTCGGGATGCGCGCGCTCGTGATGGGGTCATCGATCGTGTTCGCGGTCGGGTGTGGCGGCTCGTTGCCGACCGGGCCCGCTGCGAGTCCGCCGCGCGAGGAGGTCGCGCCCGCGCCCGCCGCGCCCGAGGAGCTCGAGCTCGGCCCGCCGCCGCGCGTCGTGCCGCTCGAGGGCGTCGTCTCGCTCTCGGTCGGCGAGAGCCACGCCTGCGCGGCGGTGGCCGACGGGCGGGTCTTCTGCTGGGGCGGCGGCTCGACCTATCGGCTGGGGCAGGGCGTGCTCGAGTCCAGCAGGACGCCGGTCGAGGTGCTCGGCGTCGACGCCGCGGTCGAGGTGGCGGCGGGCGGATCGATGTCGTGCGCGATCCGTCGCGACGCGAGCGTCGTGTGCTGGGGGGGCTACGCGCAGGTCGACGGGGATCGCGATGGGATCGAGTGGCCGCTGGTCAAGACGCCGCGGGTCGTGGCGTTTCCGGTCGCGTGGACGCGGCAGGTCAGCGTCGGGTGGGTGCAGGCGAGCCTGCTCGACGCTGGCGGCGCGGTCTCGATCCTCGACGCCTACCTCGGGCCGGTGCCGCTCGGGGCGTTCGCGCCGGCGCGCGAGGTGGTCGCGTTGCGCGACGGGCTCTGCGCGCTCGGACACGACGGGCGGGTGCAGTGCGCGACCTCGAGCGAGGTCGGCGCCGGCGGTAACGGTGGCGGTGAAGGCGGCTACGGCGAAGAGCCGGGGCAGGTGCTGGCGCCGCTCGTGTGGAGCGAGGCGCTGAGGCCGCACTTCTTCGATCACGAGGGCGACGCGATCTGGGCGCCCTGCTACGCCGACGAAGACCGTCAGGCGCCGGCCTTCTGCGCCGAGGTGCTCACGGGCGCGACGGCGCTCGACGCGCATGGCGACTTCGCGTGCGCGGTCCTCGGCGACGGCGGGCTCGCTTGCTGGGGCTGCGCGGACTGCTTCGCGGAGGACGACAAGCTGCCGCCGCTCGGCATGCCGGCCGGGGTCATGGGCGGGGTGCCGTTCCGCATCGCCGGGATCGCCGATGTCGCGCAGGTCGCGGTCGGGGCGCGTCACGTCTGCGCGCTGCATCGCGATGGGGTGGTGCGCTGCTGGGGTGATGATCGCCTCGGGCAGCTCGGGCCGCTGGGAGCGCGGGCCGCGCGCGAGCGGGCGGCAGGCGGGGCCGGGGTGGCGGCCGTCGAGGTGCCGGGCCTCGGCGAGGTCGTGGCGATCGACGCCGGCGTGGCGACGACCTGCGCGTTGCGGCGGGACGGCACGGTCGCGTGCTGGGGGCACACGCTCGGCATGCGCATGCCCGACCACGAGGACGACGAGGTGGAGGAGGGCGAGGGTGAGGGGCCGGCGGCGGCCGAGCGTGCGCCGCCGGAGGGGCTCGTCGGCGAGGCGCCGGCGCCGGGCCTGGTCTGCCGCGATGTCGACGTCTACGCCGCGGACGGCGAGCTCTACGAGACGCGCTATCATCATGATCGCGCCGGGCGGGTCGACAGAGAGGAGCGTTCGCGCTGGACGGGCGATGGGCTCGAGTGGGTCGAGACCGTGAGCTACGAGCGCGATCGCGCCGGCCGGGTGATGCGCGAGGTGCGGCGCGAGGCGCGCGACGATGGCTCGGAGCATCGCTGGAGCATCGCCTATCGTCATGACCGCGGCGGCCACGTGACATGGCGCAAGTCCAAGGGCGGCGTCGACGACGGGGCGACGAGCCTGCGGTGGGATTCGCAGGGCAGGTTGAGCGGGCTCCGGGCGAGCTGGGGCAAGGAGCAGCGGCTCGGCTGGCGCGAGCGACCGGGCGAGCAGGGTTCGCGCTTCTCGGGGCTGACGCTGCACGAGTCGCTCGACGAGCTGCGCGATCGCCCCGATGGGGTCGCGCTGGTGGTGCGCTTCGCGGTGGATGCGCAGGGGCGCGTGGTCTACCAGAGGGTGCTCGACGATCACTGGCACGTGCTCGAGCGCTGGTCGCGCTTCGACGAGGCCGGACGGCTCGCGGAGGTGCGCGAGTCGCGCTTCCAGGAGACCTTCTACGAGGAGCCGCTCGAGACGTGGGTGACGCGTCACGGATACGACGCGAGCGGGCGCCGCACGGTGAGTGAGGAGTACTGGGTTACGTCGGGGGAGGACGGGGCGGAGGAGCTGGTGCTCACGCGGCGCACCGTTCACCTGGCGGTGGGCTGCGAGTGAAGGTGTGCGGCGTTGACAACGGCGGTGGCGGCGTTACCTGTAGAGGCCGTTTCGGGCCCCGGCTCGCACCGATTGGAGGGCGAGCGAGTGAACCCGAGAGGAGTTCGCGAGATGGCAGCCAAGGAAGTGATCGAGCTCACCGACCAGAACTTCGAGCAGGAGGTCCTCAAGAGCGACGTACCGGTGCTCGTCGACTTCTGGGCGACGTGGTGTGGGCCGTGTCGCGCCATCGCGCCGATCATCGACGAGCTGGCGGTCGAGTACAAAGGCAAGCTCAAGGTGGGCAAGGTCGACACCGATCGACAGACCCGCTACGCGGTGCAGCTCGGCGTGAGCTCGATCCCGGCGATCTTCCTCTTCAAGAATGGCCAGGTCGTCGAGCGCATCATCGGCGCGCGCCCGAAGAAGGCGTTCGTCGACGCCGTACGCCCGCACGTCGCGTGAGGCGCCGGCAGGTCGTGTCCGCGCCGTAGGGGCGGCCATCGTGGCCGCCCGTTTCACCGTGAGGTTGGGGCGGCTTCATGGCCGCCCACTCCGGTCGCTTCCGTGGCGGTCGTGCTTGCCCGGTGGGCGGCGGCAAGGTAGGCAGCGCTGATGGTGCACGTGCTCCTCGCGCTTGCGGCAATGGTCTTCGCGTTGGCGACCGGCCTCTTCACGGCGCGGCTCCTGCGCTTCGAGGTGGAGCGCAGCCCCTTCGCCGAGGGCGCGATGGTCGTGGCGACGGCGCTCTTGCTGGCGGCGGCGGTGCTGGGTCTGCACCCGAGCGGGGTCGGCGGCTCGGGGCTGGCGGTGCTCTTCATCGCGGTGGCGGCGAGCGTGACGGCGCTGGTGCTCTTGCGCTGGGGTCACCACGTCGTCGGGGCGCGCGAGGACGGGCGGCCGGTGGCGGCGTTCCCGCTGCTCGGGCCGGTGACCGCGGCGATGGTCGGCATGGTCGCGCTGGCGATGGCGATCCACACCGCGGTGCCGCCGAAGGCCGCGAGCGCGCCGCTGACGGTCGTGACGGTGATGCACATCGCGGCGACCCTGGTCGGTTATCTGCTCTTCGCGCCGGCCTTCGTGCTCGGCAACCTCTATGTCGGGCAGACCTGGCGCCTCAAGACCAAGCAGCCGTCGTCGTCGCGGTTGCCGGCGCTCGGCACCTTGGAGAAGAGCGCGTGGCGCCTCCTCACGATCGGCTTTCTCCTCTACACGCTGGGCATCGTCGGCGGCTGGGTCTCGAGCGGCGAGGCCGATCGCGAGCTGCGACCGCAGCACGCGGTGGCGGCGCTGGCGTGGCTCATCTACGCGGTGGCGCTTTTGCGGCGCTACGCGTTCGGCTGGCGTGGCGTGCGCGCGGCGATCGCGCTGATGGCGGGCTTCGTGGTGACCTCGGGGGCGGTGCTCCTCTACATGCTCAGGTGATCGCGGTGAGGCTCATCGTCATCGGGCTCAACCACAAGAGCGCGCCGGTCGCCACGCGCGAGGCGTTCGCCGTGCCCTCGGAGGCGGTGGTCGGCCTCGACCGGCGCGTGGTGCTCGAGCCGAGCATCGCCGAGGCGATGCTCCTGTCGACGTGCAACCGGGTCGAGCTCTACGCGGTGCCCGAGGGCTCGGGTGAGGCGGCGCTCGAGGCCGCGAGGCAGGCGATGGTGCGCGTGCTGGCGAGCGAGCGCGGCCTGGACCCGGCCGAGCTGGCGGCGCATGGCTACTGCCACGCCGGCCCGGACGCGGCGCGGCACGTGCTGCGCGTGTGCGCGAGCCTCGACTCGCTGGTCGTCGGCGAGGCGCAGATCGCCGCGCAGGTGAAGGAGGCGTTCCAGGCGGCCAAGGAGGCGATGAGCGTCGGGCCGGTGCTCGAGCAGGTGGTGCAGGCGGCGTTCCGCGCGGGCAAGGCGGTCCGGACCGAGACCGGGATCGCGCAGGAGACGGTGTCGATCGGCTCGGTCGCGGTCGAGCTGGCGAAGCGGATCTTCGCGAACCTGGCGGCCTGCGAGGTGCTGGTGATCGGCGCCGGCAAGATGGGGCGCGTGACGGCGCGGGCGCTGGCGCGGGCGGGCGTGCGCGAGGTGATCGTGACCAATCGATCGCCGGGGCGGGCGGAGAGGCTGGCGCAAGAGCTCGGGTGGACGGCGCGGCCGTTCGCGGACCTCGACGCGCTGCTCGTCGAGGCGGACGTGGTGCTGACCTGCACCGGGGCCGACCGGCCGATCCTCGATCGGCGCAGGCTCAAGCCGGTGGTGAAGCGGCGCAAGTACCGGCCGCTCTTCATCGTCGACATCGCGGTGCCGCGCGACGTCGAGCCGGCGGTGGTCGAGCTCGACCAGGTATTTCTCTATAATATCGATGACTTGGAGTCGGTCTCGCGCGAGCATCTCCAGCACCGTCAGGGCGAAGCCGACAAGGCCGAGGCGATCGTCGAGGCGACGCTGGCCGAGCTGCGCGAGCGGCAGGGTGTGCAGGCGGTGGTGCCGGTCTTGCGCGCGATCCGCGAGCGCGTCGACGGCGTCGCAAGGGCCGAGCTCGACAAGGCCTTCCACAAGAGGCTGGCACACCTGCCGGCGGCCGAGCGCGAGGCAGTCGAGGCGGCGCTGTCCGCGGCGCTGAACAAGCTCCTGCACCCGACGATGACCGCGCTGCGCGAGCACACGCAAAACGGGGACGGGCCGAGCGTGAGCTACGACCTGCCGACGGCGGCGCGGCTGCTCTTCGGGGTGGATCCGACGACGGCGTCCGATGCCACCGGGCCGGATGGTGAGTCATGAGCGCCGAGCGCGGGCGCCGCGGCTTCGTCAGCCTGGTCGGCGCGGGACCGGGCGATCCGGGGCTGCTCACGGTGCGCGGCAGGAAGGCGATCGTCGAGGCCGACGTCGTGCTCTACGATCACCTGGCGAGCCCGGCCCTGTTGTCGGCCGTCGGCGCGCCCGGCCAGGAGCGGATCCACGTCGGCAAGGCGGCGGGGCTCGCGCTGGCGAGCCAGGAGGCGATCACCCGGCTCATCGTCAAGCGCGCGCGCGACGGGCAGCGCGTGGTGCGCTTGAAGGGCGGCGACCCATTCGTCTTCGGGCGCGGCGCCGAGGAGGCGCTGGCGCTGGTCGCGGCGGGGATCGACTTCGAGATCGTGCCGGGCGTGAGCTCGGCCTACGCGGCGCCGGCGCTGGCGGGGATCCCGCTGACGCATCGCGACCACGCCAGCGCCTTCGTCGTGGCGACCGGGCACGAGCGCGCCGACGGCGACGAGGAGGCCGAGCGCGTCGACTGGGAAGCGGTCGGCAAGGTCGGCGGCACGGTCGTCATCCTGATGGGCGTGGCGCAGGTCGAGCGCTGGGCGGGCGGGCTCATGCGCGCCGGCAGGGCGGCCGACACTCCGGTGGCGTTCGTGCGCTGGGGCACGCTGCCGCGCCAGGAGGTGGTGGTGACGACGCTCGGCGAGGCGGCGCAGAGCGTCGTCGCGCGGGGCCTGCGCTCGCCGGCGGTGGCGGTCGTCGGCGACGTGGTCGGGCTGCGCGAGCCGCTCAAGACGATCGAGAAGCGGCCGCTCTTCGGGCAGGTGATCGGTCTCACGCGCGACGCGGCGCGCGGTGACGAGGCGAGCTTCGAGGCGCTCGGCGAGCTCGGCGCGGCGCTCTTGAACGTGCCGCTGACGCGCCAGCGCGAGACTGCCGGGGTGGCGGCGCTGGCGGCGGTGCTCGGGCAGGCGGAGCGCGGCTTCGACGACCTGGTCTTCACCTCGCGAAACGGCGTGGCGTATTTCCGCGAGGCGTTGATCGCGGCCGGGCGCGACGCGCGCGCGCTGGCGGGCGTGCGCACCTGGGCGGTCGGGCCGGCGACCGCGGCCGCGATGCGCGAGCTCTTGATGCTCGACGCCGACGAGGTGCCGGCGCGCGCGACCGCCGAGGGGCTGGTGGCGCATGCGCGAGCGGTGGGCGTCAGCAGGCGGCGCTTCTTGTTCCCCGCGGCGGCCGGGGCCCGGCGCGTGTTGCCGGAGGGGCTCGAGGCGCTCGGGGCCGTGGTCGAGGAGATTCCGATCTACGATACGGTGCCCGAGCCGCTGGCGGCGTCGCGCCTCCTGAGCGCGCTCGAGGAGGGGCTGACGCTGCTGACGGTGGCGAGCCCATCGGCGGTCGAGGCGCTGGCGGCGGCGCTGGACGAGGCCGGAATCGCGCGCGCGCACGTGCCGGTGGCGGCGATCGGGCCGACGACCGCCGCGGCGGCGCGCGAGGCCGGCCTGGACGTCGCGGTCGTGCCGGAGCGCTTTAACATGGAGGCGCTGGCCGAGGCGATCGTCGAGGCGGGGCGTGCGGGACGGCTCAGGCGCCCGGGCCCGATCGTCTGAGCACGGCGTGAGCGACGCTCTCGATCAAGGCAGGTCGCGCTCGTAGGGCCGGGTCTTGTTCAGGGCTTCCCAGCACGCGTTCGCGAAGTTGCCGTCCTGCTGGACGAGCTGCTCGTGCCACGGGGCGCCGTCGCGGGTGATGCGGCCGACACGCCATTGGTCGGCGGCCTTCACCAACTCGACGGTGGTGGTGGCCTTGGGGAAGGCGGTGAAGCGGTAGCTCACCTTGCCGGCCGCGAGGGCGGCCTGGTCGATGGGCGGGAGCGCGCGCTGCTCGGACTGCAGGTCGCCCGTCGAGACCTGGGCCTTGCACTTGACGAAGCTGTCGAGCACGAGATCGCAGCCGGCCTTCATGCGAGCTTCGCGGCGGAGCCCGGCGCAGTGCTCGACGATCGCCTTGACGAACGGCGTGAAGCCGGCGCTCGGGCAGGTCGCGCTCGCGCCCGCGACGAGGGGCGGCGCGGGCACGCCGAAGAGGCGCAGCTCGGCGATCGCCGGGTCCTTCCAGTCGACGGCCTCGTGCACCTGCGCGATGACGAAGCGCACGTAGCGCGTGCGCGCGCTGGCCACGTTCTTGTCGCCGAGCACGAGGCCGACCTCGCGCGAGGTGATGCGGCGCGCGTTCGGGTCGGCGCCGGTGTGCCACGCGTAGCTGCCGTCGTCGAAGAGGAGGTAGAAGCTCGCGGGGCGGGTGTTGCGGCAGAACAGATCGCCGAGCTCGGGGTCGACCTTCTGAAGGCCCGCCTCCAGCTCCCACGCGCTCACGTCGTAGGTGGCGCCGAGATCGATCTCGAACCACTGCCCGACCCCGAGCGTGTCCTTGGACGACTTGCCGGGCTGCCAGCTCGTCGCGACGCTGCCGTCGATGAGGTTGGCCGGTCCGAAGGTGTAGCCCTTGTAGTTCGGCGCGAACGACGAGGCGCGCGCGCTCGCGGGCTGGAGCTGGGGGGCGGGCGGCGCGGCGAGGGTGAGCGCGAGCGCGAGTGCGAAGGACGTCATCAGGGCCTCGTCTTCTGGGGGCGGTAGATCGCGCTGACCTTGGGGCAGAAGCCGCTCTTGGGCTTGGGCAGCTCCTTCTTCTTGGCCATCTTCGAGGCTGCGAGCTTTGCCTCCTTCGCGCGGGCCGCCCGCAGCGCGCGCTTCTTGTCGGCCTTCGCCTCCCTGTCGTCAGCCTCGACCACCATGGCGTCCAGTTCTTCCTTGCTGGCCTCGACGCCGCCCATCAGCGCGCGAAACTCCGCGATGCTCGCAGCCTCGCAGTATGCCTCGGTGTGGAACTTCGAGTAGTCGAAGCGCTCGCCCGGGCGACCCCGGTTGTGGAAGTCGCGGTTCATCCAGGCGACCATGAAGTCGTGGGCCTTCGGCCCGGTCTGGCCGCTGCTGAACGAGTCGGCGAACTTGCCATCGCCGATGTACACGAACCAGTGGTGAAGCTCGTCGGCCTGTCCCGGATCGTAGGGGCGGTCGGAGTCGGGCCTGAGCTTGACGTGCACGCCGATGCCCGCCTCCGCGTTCTCCGCGGCGAGCAGCGCGCCGAGCGTCGCCATCGTCTCGCCGCGAAAGCGCAGGTCGCGCCCGGCGACCTGCGTCTGTCCTTCGCCACCAGGATCGCCGCCCTTGGCGTCGATCGCCTTGTTGGTCCTGGCGCGCAGCGCGTTGAGGCTCGGCAGGCGGCCGCCGTTGATCTTGGCCATCAGCGCGTTGGCGTACTGATCACAATGCAACATCCAGTATTCTTTGAAGAAGTTGGTCTTGGTGTAGGTCTCCAGCGCCGGCCGGGCGGCCGCGTCGAGCTTGTCGTATTTTGCCTGGATATTGGCCAGCGCGCGCACCGTGTCCTTGTCTCCGAGGTCGGTCCGCTTGGCCTCGGTCTCGCGCTTGAGCGCGGCGTAGGCGTCCGCGGGGGTCATGCCGCCGCGCGCCACGGCTGCGTTGACCGCGCCCTGGACTCCCGAGCTCACCTGCTCCTCCGGCAGCTCCGGCGTCGTCGCTCCGGAGCCTTCCTGTTGGACCTCCGGCGCGACGGCCACCGGCTGGGTCGAGGCGCGCCCCTCGGGGTTCTTCGACGCCGTCGCCTGCTCGAGCGCCCAGGTCGTGCCGGCGTCGAGCCGCCCGGTCCGGGCGATCGCCGCGGCTCCCGATACGATGCCGGGCGCGACGCCCTGGAAGCCCTTGACGCCGCGCCGCGTGTTCGAGCCGACGATGCCGTCGACGACCAGCGGCCTGCCGAGGAACGGCGTGCCTCGATCGACCGCGTTCAACGCCGACTGCGCCCAGGTCCCGAAGTTCTTCAGGTCGAGCGCGCCCGGCACCAGCGCGTCGGCCTGCTCCTGGTAGCCCGGCTGCTTGTCCGGGTCGAGGTTGTCGGACGGGCTACGCCGCCGACCGGCCGCGTGGCTCTGGTTGCCACCGCCGCCCTGGCCGGTCGTACGACCCGGGGCGTGCTCGTAGGGATCGGACATCGGGGCCTCCAACGTTGATTTGAGTTTCCTTGTAGTACGTTCGAGGCCGACTTCGCAATCCTTCTCATCCTGTTCCTGCAACCGCGGCGGCTCCGACAGCGACGGGTGGCGAGAGCGACGCGCCTGGGGTAGTGGTGGTGCCCCGCGCCCCTCGGGCGCCCCCGCGAGCGAACCCCGGAGTTGCGTATGGACCCAGCCCTCGTCGAAGCCGCGCGCGCCTGGATGGCCGACGACCCCGATCCGGAGACACGCGCCGAGCTCGGCGCGATCCTCGAGCTCGAGCAGGCCGACGCGCTGAGCGAGCGCATGGCGGCGCCGATGGAGTTCGGCACCGCGGGGCTGCGCGGCTTGATCGGAGCGGGGCCGGCGCGCATGAACGTCGCGACGGTGACGCAGGCGGCGGCGGCGGTGGCGCGCGAGGCGCTGCAGAACGTGCCGGGCGCGGCCTCGCGCGGGGTGGTGATCGGGCGCGACGCGCGCATGAAGAGCGACGTCTTCGCGCGGGTGACCGCCGAGGTCATGGCGGCTCATGGAATACGAGTCTGGTGGGTGCCGAGGCCGGCTCCGACCCCGGTCGTGGCGTATCTGGGGCGGGCCAAGGGCGCGGCGGCGACGTGCATCGTCACCGCCTCTCACAACCCGCCAGAATACAACGGCTTCAAGGTCTACGGGCCGAGCGCCTCGCAGATCGTGCCGCCCCAGGACGCGCGCATCCGCGATCTGCGCGCGGCGCTGGAGCCGACCCTGGCGATCCCGCGCCGCCCGTTCACGGAGGCGGTGCGCGAGGGCTTGATCACCGTCGTCTCGCGCAAGGATCTGCTCGGCTACCTCGAGGCGATCGACCGCCAGTGTCTCGGCGACAGCCCGCCGCCCGCGCAGGTCGCGGCGGTGACGACGGCGCTGCACGGGGTTGGCCACAGCTGGGTCGCCGACGCGCTGACCCGGCGCGGGCACCGTCACCTCTTCCCGGTGCTGGCGCAGGCGGCGCCAGACGGGCGCTTCCCGACGGTGCGCTTCCCGAACCCGGAGGAGAAGGGCGCGCTCGACCTGGCGCTGGCGCTGGCGCGCGACAAGGCGGCGGACCTGGTGCTGGCCAACGATCCCGACACCGATCGGCTGTGCGTGGCGGTGCGCGACGAGGGCTCGGCGACGAAGTACCGTGTGCTGACCGGCAACGAGGTCGGGCTCCTGCTGGCGGACTGGATCCTCGTCGAGGGGCCGAAGAGAGCGGGGCGCGCGGGCGGCGAGGCGTGGCCGGAGCGGCCCTTCGTGTGCTGCTCGCTCGTGTCGACGGCGATGCTCGAGCCGCTGGTCGAGGCGCGCGGCGCGCACTACGCCGAGGTGCTGACCGGCTTCAAGTGGATCTGGCACAAGGCGCTCGAGGTCGCACCCGAAGGCGCGAGCTTCGTGTACGGCTTCGAGGAGGCGCTGGGCTACTGCGTCGGGCGCGCGGTGCGCGACAAGGACGGGGTCGGCGCCGCGCAGGCGGTGATGGATCTGGCGGCGTACGAGAAGGCCAACGGGCGCACGCTGCTCGATCGGCTCGACGCGATCGCGGCGCTGATCGGGGTCTCGCATACCGATCAGGTGACGGTGACGCTGCCCGGGCTCGAGGGCATGGCGCGCATCGGGCGCATCATGAAGGCGTGGCGCGAGGCGTCGCCCGAGGCGCTGGGCGGCGTGGCGGTCAGGCGGCGGCGCGATCTCATGTCGGCCGACGCCGAGGCGGCGGGGCTGCCGCGCGGGGACGTGCTCACGTGGTGGCTCGAGGACGGCTCGCGTATCATCGCGCGACCGAGCGGCACCGAGCCCAAGCTCAAGGTCTACATCGAGACGAAGAGCGCGGTGGGCGAGGCCGGGCTCGATGACGCGCGCGAGGCCGCCAGGACGCGGGCCGAGGCGATCGCGGCCGATCTGCGCGCGCGCATCGCCGCGATCACGTGACGGGACGACAGGGGAGGCAACGACGATGTCGGAGATGGAAGAGGGCTTTCGACTGGAGATGGCCGAGCACATCCGGCAGGAGAACGAGCTCAAGGCGAAGCTCGCGATCCTGGTCGAGAAGCTCGAGAAGCCCGAGGCGAAGCTCGCCAGGGCCAAGGAGATCCTGCTCAAGGCCAAGGCCGCCTACGAGCAGATCCTCGCGGAGGTGACGCCGCTGCGCTCGGACAAGACCTTGATCGAGGGCGAGCTGCAGATGATCGAGGAGAAGAAGTCCAAGCTCCGGCAGGAGGCGATCTTCGCGCGCGGCGGCGGCGGCATGCGGCCGGGAACCGAAGCCTTCGTCGCGCAGATGAACGAGCTCGCCGGCGACGCCGAGACCGCGCAGATGAAGAAGGAGGTCCGGGCGGCCGACGCGGCGGCGGCGCTCGAGGAGCTCAAGAAGAAGATGACGGGGGGTTGAGGCGTGGGTGGAGACGGGCTCGTCTCGGAGGCGATCGAGGGGCTCGAGCCATACAAGCCGGGCAAGCCGATCGAGGAGGTCGAGCGTGAGCTCGGCGTGAAGGCGGCGCTCAAGCTCGCCTCGAACGAGAACGTGTGGGGACCGTCGCCGCGCGCGCTCGAGGCCGCGCAGACGGCGCTCGCGACGCTGTGGCTCTACCCGGACGCGGCGAGCCACGCGCTGAGGACGGCGCTGGCCGAGCACCACGGCGTCCAGCGCGACAACATCGTCGTCGGCAACGGCTCCAACGAGCTCATCGGCATGCTGGTGCGCTGTTTCGTGAGGCCCGGGCAGACGGTCGCCTCGTCGGCGGGCAGTTTCATCGCCTACGCGATCGCGGCCAGGTCGCACGGGCATCGCATGATCGAGGCGCCGCTCGGGCGCGATGCGGGCTACGATCTCGACGCGCTCGTCGACGCGGTGGATGAGACGACGCGCGTGATCTTCATCGCCAACCCGAACAACCCGACCGGCACGCTGATCGGCGGGGCGGCGCTGTCGCGCTTTCTCGCGCGGCTCGACGCGAAGGTCGGCGGTGGTCCGGCCGGCCCGCCGATCGTCGTGCTCGACGAGGCCTACGTCGACTTCGTCGATCGCGGTGACGCGCCGGATGGCCTGGCGGTCTGGCGTGCCAGGCCGCGCACGGTGCTGCTCAGGACGTTCTCGAAGGCTTACGGGCTGGCGGGCTTGCGCGTGGGCTACGCGATCTGCGGGGCCGAGGTCGCGGGCTACCTCAACCGGGTGCGCGACCCGTTCAACCTCAACGCGGTCGGGCAGGCGGCGGCGCGCGCCGCGCTGGCGGATCGCGGCTGGCTCGCCGAGGTGGTGCGCCAGACGATCGCGTCGCGGCAGGCGCTGGGTGCGGCGCTGGAGGGGCTCGGGCTGACGGTGGTGCCGAGCCAGACGAACTTCGTGCTGGTCGACGTCGGGCAGGACGCGGTGGCGGTCAATGACCGGCTGATGCGGCGCGGGGTGATCGCGCGGCCCGTCGGCGGCGCGGGGCTGGATGGGCACCTGCGCGTGACCGTGGGGCGGCCGGAGGACAATCGGCGTTTCATCGAGGCGCTGACCTCGGTATTGGGGCTCGGCAGCGATCGCCAGGGGATCGCATCGGAGGAGCGATGAAGAGGATCGTTTGGGCGCTGGCGATCGGCTGTGCGCTGGGCATGAGCGGCGCGAGCCAGGGCGCGTCGGCGGCGCCGCCGGCCGAGCCGTTCGGCGCGGGCGCGAAGGTGGTGCGCGAGCCGCTCTCGGGCGCGGTGCGCGGGGTCTTCGGGTTGAAGGTCGTGACCGAGGGCGAGGACCTGGGGCGCCGCGCGCTCGGCTTCGTCGAGGCGCGGCGGCGCGCGCTCGGGCTCGGCGAGGCGGCGCTCGTCGTCAAGGGCGAGGAGGCGCTGCCGAACGGGCGCGGGCACGTGGTGCGCCTCGGACAGACGGCGCTGGGTGTGCCGGTCGAGGGGCGCAGCCTGGCGGTGCGCATGGACCGCGAGGGGAACGTGCGCGGCGTCAATTCGGATCTGGTGCCGTTTTCGATCGCGCGGCCGGAGCGCGCGCTCGACGCGGAGGCGGCGATGGCGGTCGTGCGCGAGCGCTACGAGGTGACGCACGTCGGGCGGCCGAGCGAGGTGGTGCTGGTCTCGGCGCCGCACGTGGCGCGGCTGGCGTGGAAGGTGCCGGTGGCGGTGATCCCGCTGATGGCGCACTTCTGGGTCTTCGTCGACGCCGAGTCGGGCGCGGTGCTGCGCGAGGCGCCGGCCGGGCACGACATGCCGGTGACGCGACTGCCGAGGAAGGAGGGTGCGCGATGAAGCTGCCGAGGCGACATGCGTTCGCGTTCGTCGGGGTGATCCTGGTCGGGGGCTGCGGCGACGACGACAAGCGCGGCACGAGCGAGACGGCGCCCGACGCCGAGACGATCGATGAGGTGAGCGAGCCCGAGACCAGCGAGCCGGAGGTCGAGGTCGAGACGACGCCGGAGTTCTCGCCGCAGGCGATGGTCTACCGGATCGATCCGCTGACGACGCCCGAGGTCGAGGAGGTCACGCTCGAGCACCTCACGGCCGAGGACCACACGCTGGTCGGGTCGTATGCGCGCGTCAGGAGCTGCACGCCCGACGTCGAGCGCGGGGCGAAGATCCCCATCGATCTCGGAGGGATCCAGCTGAACGTCACGGCGTGTGTGCCCGAGTCCAAGGCGCTGCCGGGCGAGGACGGCACCTATCGGCACATCGTGCCGCCGGCGAGCGCGGCCGAGGACGACGGGCGCTTCGCCGAGGTGATGATGTATCACCACATGCAGGTGATCCACGACTACTTCAGGGACGTGCATGGCCTCACCGATCGCGACCACCCGCTCGACGCGATCACCAACGTGCAGGCGCACGTCGACCTCTGCGATCAGTGGGCGATGATCGCCAATGCGGCCTTCGTGCCCGACGGCGCGATCGAGCAGCTCGGCTTCGATCTCGACCTCGGCATCGAGGGCGACGCGATCGTCTTCTCGGGCACGACGAGCCGCAACTTCAGCTACGACGCGGCGGTGATCTACCACGAGTACACGCACGCCATGCTCGGGGCGACGCGGCTCAACGCCGCCTTCCTCGACGACCAGGGGATCAACAACCTGCCGGGTGCGCTGAACGAGGCGTACGCCGACTACTTCGCCGGCACGATCACCGACGAGAGCGCGGTCGGCAACTACGCGCTCAACGACATCGAGGGCATCACCATCTGCGGCTTCCAGTTGGGCGGCGGCGGCAACGCCGGGCGCGACATGCAGGTCGACAAGACCTGTCCGTTCGATCTGACCGCCGAGGTGCACGCCGACTCGGAGATCTTCTCGAGCGCGCTCTGGGAGATCCGCGAGGCGCTCGGCCACGCCGACGCCGACCGGGTGATCCTGTCGGCGGTGCTCTCGCTGACCGAGGCCTCGGACTTCACCATCGCGGCCGAGGCGACCATCGCCCAGGCCGAGGAGCTCCTGGGTGAAGCGGCGCGGGCGACGGTGGAGAAGAGCTTCACCGACCGGGGGCTCATCGATTGCGCGCGCGTGTTGCCGGTCGAGCGCGTCGGGCAGCGCGGGTTGCCGGTGACGATCGAGAGCGCCGAGGCGATGAGCCCGAACCCGTTCCCGGGTTGGGCGCCGGGCTATCTGCAGTACGGGTTCGAGGTGCCCGAGGGCACCACGCGCGTGACGCTGAAGCTGACGGTCCAGGCCGGCGGCGGGCTCGGTGGGCTCCTGGGCGGGGGCGGCGGCGGCGAGCCGGAGCTGGAGGCGGTCTTCAAGCAGGGCGAGGCGCCGGTGCGCTACACGCTGGGGATCGGGGTCGGCTCGGGCAGCCACGACGGCACCCTGGTCGTGCCGGTCGCCGATGGCCAGATCGTGATCGAGGACGAGGCCGGGGTCGCGGCGGGCGCGTGGACCTTCGCGCTGCACAACAGCGGCGGTGCGGGAGCGCTGTCGAAGATCGAGGTCGCGTTCGAGTGACGTGAGAGGGTGCCAGGGCTGCTCTGCCGCAGGTCGTGCTCGGAACCTTCGCGGCTCGCGGCCCGCTCCGCGTCCCGAGTGTCTACCAGGTGACCTTGATGCCGACCCCGCCGTAGGTGCCGTCGTAGTCGGAGCCCAGCGTGCCCTGCTGGCTCGTATCGATCACGTTCGTGTCGTTCTGGACACCCCCGTAGAGGGTCACCGGGCTCGTCGCGCCACCTGGCTTCACCTCGATGCCGGCGCCGTAGCCCTCGCCCGCGTCGCTGTCCTTGTAGACGCCGGTCAGCTTGACGTTCAGGAGACCCTCCCAGTCCCAGGCGACGCTCGTGTCCCAGGCGAAGGTGGTCGACGCATCCGCGCTGACCCCCATCGTGATGACGAACGTGTGCCCGTCGGCGACCGGGAAGCCGTAGCGCGCGTGCAGTGACCAGAGCGCGTCGTAGCCGTCGTCACCGGGCTGGATGGTGACGCTGCCGGTCACCGAGCCCGAGTGCTTGCCGGAGACGATGGCGTACGTCGCCGATGCGTAGTGGCTCCAATCGTCGCTCTTCTCGGCCTCGTAGGCGAAGCTCGCCGAGTGCTGTGCCGTTGCCGGGTCGCCGACGGTGACGCGGCCTTCGATCCCGAGGAGCCAGGCGTCGTCGGTCACCATCCCGAGCCCGCCGATGGCCGCGCTGACCTCGTCGCCCTCGTAGGTGACGCCGACCTCGCCGAAGGCGCCGTCGCCGGTTCGCGTCCCGCCGGCCGTGAAGTCCAGGGTCGAGCGGGCGTTCAGGTCGGCGACGGTCTGCTCGCCGAACGCCGTCTTGAACGTGATGCGGTGGCTCCCGGAGACGATCTCGAAGTCGGCCGAGGCGACCCAGGCGACGTCGCCATCCTCGGCGATCTCGATGGTGCCGCTGAGCCCGAGGTCCATGGTGAGGTCGTCGAGGTCGGCCAGCGGGATCTCGCGTCCGGCGAACGACACGGTGTGTACGACCAGGGTCTTGCCGTCGGCGCCTGTCGTCTCGCCGTACTGGTAGCCGACGTTGCCACCGGCGGCGCCGTCGACCTGGTCCACGGCCACCGATCCGCCCGCGGACTCGGTGGTCGGCGCGTCGCGCCACTCACCGCGGAACGTCACCTTCACGACATCGCCGGCCCGGAAGCTGGCCCCGCCACCCGCGCCGACCGTATCGCCGCCGCCGCGGCCATGCGCGTCCACGGCGACGTCGCCGCCGGCGTAGCTTCCGCTCGCGGTCACGTCCGTCCCGGCCTCGCCCTGGTCGGTGGCGGACACCGTGGCCGTGCCGGTGTGACCGTCCACGGTCGCGCTGACGGAGCCACTGCCGTGGGCTTGCCCGGACGTGTCGACACCGCCCCCGCCGGAGGCGCTGACGGACACGCCGTCGCCGGTGTCGTGACCGACGGCGAGCTGGCCGGCGTAGCCGTCGTCGGTCCTGGTCCCGTCCTCCTGCTCGGCCCCCGGCGTGCGCGTGACGGTGGCGCCGGCGGTGGTCGTGCCGCCTTCGTGACCGACGGTGACCTTGGCGCCGGCATCCTTGAAGCCGCCGTCCGTGGCCATGCCCGTGCTGCCGGCTTCGATGGCGACCTCGTGCCCGTCGGCCTCGAACTCGGCCGACACGCCCGTGCCCTGGCTGTTCTTGCCGATCTTGCCGGACCCGTGCTCTCCGGACATCGAGAGGCCGTCGCCCGCCACCTCGAAGCGGAAGACCTCCTTGCCGTCCTCCTCGAAGGCGACGAACTTCCCCTTCTCGAGGAGTGCCAGGAACGCGTCCCAGCCGCTGCCTTGCTCGTAGGTGGCGTACTCCTCGATCTGCCTGGCGGTGACGCCCATCGCCAGGAGCTCGTTGACGATGAAGGTCATCACCGCCTCGTCTTCGGTGTAGCGGAGCTCCTCGAACTTGGCGGCGACCTCGGGCGAAGGCGCGTAACGATCGTGCGCAGGCGCGGCGGCCGGGTCGGCCTCGCGCTGGACGACCTGGTCGGTGGGCGCCAGCGCGCTCTCGAGCCCGCCGCCCGGCGTCAGGAAGCTCGCTTGCGCCGCAAAGCCGTCGAGCTGCCGGAGCCCCGGCGCGGGGCTCGTGCGAGGGCCCGGACGCCGCTGGACGGGCGCGAGCGCGGTCGGCGCGGCGCTCGTCGATGGGGACACCAAACGATCCTGGGCGGCGTGCATGGTCGTACTCCGGTGTGTGGTCTCACTGGGCATCCGCGGCGGCGTCTCCCACGTCGCCCTCGTCGGAGTCGGCGCCGTCGACGTGCGCAACGATCTCCGCGTTCATGGGCCTCGGCGTCGGCGGCGACGCTGCAGCAAGCCCCGTGCCGTGCCGCGATGCCCTGCCGGGCGTGTGGCTGACGTCGGCGGCGACGCTCGCGGTGTGGCTGTCGGTGTGGCGACGCATGTGGCCGACCCCGCGGCCACCGT